>VGTH01000007.1 GCA_016874755.1 Deltaproteobacteria bacterium
AAGAGCTTCCGCAAACTGAACGCACCACAGCTTGTCGGAAAAGTAGCGCGCGGGACGAAGTATGACAATGGCAAAGAGATGAGGGTCGCCGCCTAGTATCTTTTTACACACCTATTGACAACGGCTCGGATAACAGGGTCGGGTCAACGCGCTGTTGCCGTTTTTAATATGGCAATTAAGAAAAATTTGCAAGAAAATGTTACAAATCTTGGCTTATTTCTGCTTTAAGGCCGCGTGAATTTTTTCTGCGGTGATGGGCAGGTCTTTGATTCTAACGCCCACTGCGTCTTCGACCGCGTTGGCGATGGCCGGTGCCACCGGGCCAATCGGATTTTCGCCAATGCCCTTCACATTGTAGGGTCCAACTCCGCTATCGCCCTGCACTAATACGGTTTTGAGTGGCGGAATGTCTTTGACGTTAGGAATCTTGTACTCCCCGAAGTGAGCCACCTCGACCCGTCCATCTAAAACTGGCAGGTGCTCGATCAAGCCGTAGCCAACGCCCTGCACGACGCCGCCGTCGATCTGCCCTTGGTGGCCGACGGGGTTCATGATAACGCCGGTATCGTGGGCCGTAATTAATCTGCGTAGAGCTATCGCGCCGGTTTCAGGATCGACGTGCACTTCGGCCACCTGCGCCGCGAATGCCGTGACGGGTGAATGTTCTTCGTCTTTGTTGACGGCTTCGCCGACGATTGAGCGGCCAACGCTTTTGAGCAGCTCGCGCCAACGGCGGCGCTGTTTGGTTTGTCGGTGAAGCAGCGAGCCATTTGCGAGAGAGATCTCTGCCTTAGGCCAATTCAACAATTTTTCCGCCAATATGAAAAGTTTTTCTCGTGCATCACATGCGGCGGTGTGGGCAGCGCCGCTGGCAACTCGTGTGCCGCGGCTGCCGCCAATGCCGGAATCGAAGGGCACGCCGCCGTCGGTGTCGAGGGTATCGATGCGGATCTCTTCCGGCGTGCAGCCAAGCTCTTCGGCGGCGATTTGGCGCAGCGTCGTATAGGTGCCGGAGCCTTGCTCGAAGAGGCCGGTGTGAATGACGATTGAGCCGTCGGGTTCCAAGGAGATTTGCATCGCCGTGTTGCCGCCGCCCGGACCGCGATAGCCCATGGCCACGCCGCGCCCGATGTTGGTTGGCTTGGGCGCCGAATAGCGTGCTGCGTCGAGCGCGGCGCGCAGGGTCTCTTTGGCTTTGATATTCTCGTAGTGGCCGCCGGTCATGGTGCGCTCGCCCTCTTCGATCAAATTCTTCAGGCGAAACTCGGCTGGGTCCATGCCGAGCTTGCGCGCCACGCAATCGATGTGCGACTCCGCTGCCCACATGCCTTGCGGTTCGCCGGGCGCGCGCATCTGGCCGCCCGGGAGATTGTTGGTGTAGACGCGCTTGACGGCGATGCGCGCGTGCTCAGCACGGTAGCAGCCGCCGCCGTGGGAGATGCCGCCGACGACGGCGCCGGGACGAAAACCGCCGTAGGCGCCGGCGTCCAAGTAGGCGTCCATTTCGTGGGCGACGATGGTGCCGTCGCGCTTGACGCCGGTTTTAAGCCGCATGACAGCGGCGTGGCGCGGTGCGCCGGCAAGAAATTCTTCACGGTACTCCATCACCATCTTTACCGGCCGGCCGGTTTTCTTCGCCAGCAGGTAGCAGATCGGTTCGTCGAAGGGTGCGCCCTTGCCGCCGAAGTCGCCGCCGATGGCGACCGGGTTGACGCGTATTTTGTCCTTGGGCAGATCGAAGGCCGCCGCCATGCTCGACTTCAATCCCTGCGGTACTTTGCAGGGTGACCACATTTGGATGCGTTCTTGCTCGTCAATCCACACCAGGCAGCAATGTGGTTCAAGAAACGCCTGATGGACGCGCGGCACTGTGTAGGTGTTCTCGACAACGATGTCGGCTTGCGCGAAGCCAACGGCCACGTCGCCGCGAATCGCGACGTCGTCGACAAACACGTTGGTTGGCCCGGCGAGCGGCTTAGGTAGCCCTTTGTAGGTCGCAACCTCGGGGTGGACAATCGGCGCGCCCTCTTGGCTGGCAGAGACGGGATCGAACACCGTTGGTAGCTCCTGGTATTCGACCTCGATAAGATCGAGGGCGGCTTCGGCTTGCTCCAGCGTATCGGCCGCCACTGCGGCGACGCGCTCGCCGACGAAACGGACCTTGTCCTGGGCGAGCACAGCGATATCGCGATAGCGCCGCCCGTAAATAATACCGCGCACGTCGCTGCCGGTGAGCACGGCGCGCACGCCCGGCGCCTTCTCGGCCCGTGCCGTGTCGATGCGCGTAATGCGCGCGTGGGCGTGCGGGCTGCGCAGCGTCTTGGCCCACAGCGTGCCGGGCAAGAGAACATCAGAGGTATAGCGCGACTCGCCGGTGACTTTGCCGATGTTGTCGATGCGCGGCACCGGCTGGCCGATGATTTGATAGCTCATGGGAAACCTCAATTGGGATCGATGGAGTGTTGGAGTATTGGTTCGGCATCCATCATGCCAAAACTCCAGTACTCCAAACCCGATTTTCTACAGATAGCCCTTCTCGCGATAATACTTCGCCGCGCCGGGATGGAGCGGCACCTGCAGCGGGCATTTTTCCGAGCCGCGACAGAGTTCTTTCATGTTGAGCGGTTTTTCGTCGTCGATCGGCAAGAGCTTGCTTTTTTCGTCGATGGTCTGGATCGCCGCGTACGCGACTCTGTCCGGTAGCCACTTGTGTGTCACCAGAGCCCAGCCGCTGTAGTCGATGGTGAGCGCGTCTGCCGTCAATTGTTTAAAGCGCTTTTTCGGCAGAACAGCGCGGGTGTAGCCCATCTGTTCCATTTTTTTTACGATGGCCAGTTCGATCGGGATAATTTCGAAGCCGTTTTCCAACGCGAGATCGAGCCAGCCGCCGACCGTGCTGACGCCTTCGTCGAAAACCGCATTGATGGCGCGCTTGCCAATCGCGTTCATGCGCTCTGCGGCAAACGGCCGGCCACATTCTTGAACCCGGCCGCCCCATTTCTTGATGTGGCCGAAGGAAAAGCCGTAGTGGGAGAGCAGGGCGGAAATCGTATAGTAAGTCCCGTTGTTGACGCCGGAGAAGCGCGTCGAGACGCGCAGCGGAATCTTGCGCTTGGCGATGTCGTGCAGCGATTTTACGCCGAGATCCTTCGAAACAACGAGCGCAATCCGATCCCACGACGGGAAGCCGCCGAGCACGCGCAGCGGCAGCTTTTGTTTGTAAGGGCCTTTGCCGCGATACGCCACCGTGACCATTGCTGCCGGGTTGACGTAGGCGATGTCGACACGCCGTGTGCCGACTTCCAGAGGCGCCAAGATGCCGCCGTAAACGTCGCCGTTGATGCCGATGCGAAACTCCGTGCGGCCGCGGTCGCGTTTGCCTAGACCGAGCGATACTTGCAGTTGAGTCGCCAGACTATCCGAACATTTGGCGAAAACCCCGGCAGCCAACTCCAGGCCGGTGATCGCGCGAATCTGCGGCGGTTCGAGATCGGTCATCATGTCGTCAATCGCCTCTTGGAATTTATTCAACTCCGCAGTTAACGTGAGCCCACCGACACTGTCAAACAAGTTATCAACAGCAACGCATAACGGCGCACCGATCGACGATTGACTTGTTTGTGGCGCGGCGACTATAACGCGTGGCCAGGAGGGGAGCATGATCCACAACTACAAAGTTTTCGATGCCGATGCCCATGTGATGATGAGCCCGGCCATGTGGGCGGACCTGCCAAAGGAGTATCATGTGCGGCGGCCGCGCCCCTTGACCGTGTCCGATAACGATGGCGCCGGCACCCGGCGGACGGGGTGGTTGATCGAAGGGCGTATGGAGCCCCATCCCTATGGCCCCGGCGCCCAGGGCGCCAACACGCCGACGACAGTCCTGCGCGAGTTCGGCGCGCGCGGTGACGACCTCGGTTCGCAAGACCTTTCCGATCCGGCGGCACGGTTGCACGACCTCGACAAATTCGGCATTGACGCGCAGCTGCTCTTCCCGTCGAGTCTGTACGCGGCCATGGGCAACGATCCATTTTTTGAGGCGGCGATGTTTCGCGCTTACAATCGCTATGCCGGTCGGCAGTGCAAAGCCGATTCGAAACGGCTCAAGTGGGCGGCGCTATTGCCGCTGCGCGATGTTGCTGAAGGCATCGCCGCGGTTGGCGAGATGGCGGAGCTTGGCGCTTCAGTGGCGGTGGTCTTCGGCACGGCCGGTGAGCGCCTGCTGTCACACCAGAGTTTTACGCCGATTTGGGATGAGCTCGCGCGCACCGGACTGCCGCTTTGTGTGCACATGGGCAGGAGCTATCCGCCCTTCGACAATCTGGTCGAAACGCGCCTCGAAGCGCATGTCATTGCCATGGGCATGCCTGCTATCCTTGGCTTCGTTGCGGTGGTGGCGCAGGGCATGCTCGATCGCTACCCGCAGCTCAAAGTAGCTTTTCTTGAGTTCGGTGCCGAGTGGCTCTTTTATGTCACTGGGCGGCTCGGTCACTACATGCCGAGTTATCGGCGCGATCCGACGGTCAAGGCGCTCGGCCGTTTGCCCGAGCGAGCGATTGAGGAATATCTCAGATCGGGAAGATTTTTCATCGCACCGGAAGCTGACGACCCGTTGCTCTTGCAAGAGATGGCGTTGGTCGGTGAGGAGCAAATTCTTTTCTCCTCCGACTACCCGCATGGCGAAGGGCGCGACAACGCGGCGAGTGAATTGTTAGAGCGCAGCGACTTGACCGACGCTCAGAAACAGAAGATTCTCTACCACAACACCGTCAAATTTTGCGGCGAGCCCTGATGCGCCGCCGGGGGCCAGGTGAGCCGTCCGTGGCGCTGGACGGCTCACTTGGAAAATCCCGGAGATAAATACCTTTGGCTTGATCGTGACTTCCACACGGCGCGCTTCGTTGGGCGTGCCGGTGCCGGTGGTTTGCTGGGGTTTGTCGATGACGATGCGGTCGCGCGCGATACCGGCTGCCTCCAAGCTCGCCCGTACGTTTTGCGAGCGGTTGAGCGCTAGCTGGCGGTTGTATTCGGAGTCTGCACCCGCAGGATCGTGAAAGCCGACCAGATGGGCTTTCGCGCCGGCGTGACCTTTTAAGTAGGCGACCACTTTCGCGAAAGTGTTGTTGACGTCGCCTGATACATTGAATTTGTCGAACGCGAAGTAAACGCGCGCATCGGGGATGGGTTCGGCCACCGCGGGCGCCGGCGTCGGAGCGGGCGCAGGCGCGGCGACGGGTTCCGGCGCCGGTGCCACCGGTGCTACAGGAGCAGCCACCGGCGCCGACGCGCCGACCGAGCACTGGCGCCAAGAGCTTGGCCCGATGCTGAATAGCAGCGGCAGCAAAAACAACAGCGCGCCCAGTATCAATCCAACAGTCGTGTCAAGCTTGTTATACGAACTATAGGAATCAGCGGTCATACCGTAATTGGTTTCCATGGGTTACTCCTTAACGATTACCGGCTATGAGGCCGTCTTGCAGCGACTTCAAGGCACGCCAACGATTGCGCGCAGCCAGGTCGGCTTGTTCGGGCCAGGTTTCCGGGTTGGCGACGACTCTGGGCGGCGCCGATTGCAGCGAAACGATTTGACTACGCAGTCCGGCGATGGCCGAGACTTCGGACTCGAGGGCGCGAATCCGTACCATGTGCTGCGGGTTATCGACGGTCTTTTCAACGATTTTTTCGACGACACGGTCGACGACTTTTTCGACCACCCGGTCGACCGGTTTCTCGATAATCTTCTCGACCTCGACGATCTTCGGCGGCGCCGAGCGCAGCTCGACGATCTCATTGCGCAACGCGGGAATCCTGGCGATTTCGTCTTCCAGGAATTTAATGCGGATGAGGTGTTCCGGGTTGTCGACCGTGGCCTCCAATTTGGCGAGTTGGCTGCGCAGCCCTGGCAGCACGGCGAGCTCACCCTCCAGCGTTTTGATCCGTGCCAAGTGCTCCGGGTTGTCCACCATACGGTCGACGATGCGTCCACCGGTCGATTGATGACCGTCGGCGGGCGTTTGTAGCGCTTGCTGGGCAGCCAACTGGCGAGCCAGCCTAAGAACGCAGCCAAGACGATCCACCACAAAAAGCAGAGAAATGATGGCATGATTCCTCCTCTCAACGTAAACCATCAGAATAAAGCGACGCAGATGGTCCATGCCGCAGAAAATCCGGCGAATGATTGGATTGGACGTAACAACTGCCCGATTCCTTTCAATGGTCTAGAGTTTAGGTCCGAGTCAAGAAAATTTTCGTGAACTCTTGGTGAATAAATGCAAAGCGCTCATCGAAGCGCTTGCTTACCGATGGGCTGGCGGTGTAAATGAGCAGCTAAATAGAGTCTTAACAACGCAAACTTCCGGAGGCCAGTCATGGTGCGCCCAGTCCCGGTCATCGACGCTGACGGTCATGTCGTCGAAGTATCACACGAACTGCGCGAGTTCTTGCCCAGCGGTTTTCACAAAGAAGACGGCAAGCGCGAATACAATTTGTTTCCGCGCGACGGCTGGATGCGCGGCGCTTTGACGCCGCGCAAGCGCGAGTCCCCCGACGCCAAACGCTGGATCGAGTTTCTTGATGCCTGCCAGATCGATGCCACCGTGCTTTACCCGAGCGGCGGGTTGTCGCTCGGTCTGATTCACGATGCCGATGGCGCAGTGGCTTTGGCACGCGCCTACAACGACTGGCTCCATGAGCACTACATTAAAGTGAGCCCGCGCTTTCAAGGCGTGGCGCTGCTCCCGGTGCAAGATCCGCCGGAGGCTGCCAAGGAGTTAGAGCGCTGCGTTCGTAAACTTGGCATGGTGGGCGGCATGCTGGTGGCGGTAATGAATCCGCTAAAGGGCTATGGTCTGCCGCAGTTCGAACCGATCTTTGCGATGGCGGACCAATTGGGCACTGCCCTCGGCGTGCATGGCGGCTCGGCGGCGGAGCTGGGCTTGGATCATTTCACCAGTTTTGCCGGGGTCTATCCGTTGAGTCATCCGTTCGGTCAAATGCAGCAACTGACGAGCATGATGATTCACGGCATTTTCGAGCGTTACCCCAATGTGCGTGTCGCGTTTCTCGAATCGGGCTGCGGCTGGGTGCCCTATCTGATGCACCGGTTGCAGGAGAGCTTCGAACAGCGCTACAACCGCTGGCCCTATCCTGCGAAAAAGTCTCCCGCCGAGCTGATGCGCAACGGCAATCTTTATTATTCCTGTGAAGTCGGTGAGGAGATGATCCCCGCCGTGGCGCAGATGATGGGCAGCACGCAGCTACTCTGGCCGTCGGATTTTCCCCATGAGAAGCCACCGGAGCAGTTTAGCGGTGAGCTCGACGGCTTCATCGGGCGCAAAGATCTGAACGAAGCGATGACGCGTCAGATCGTGTGGGACAACCCGTGCCGGCTCTACGGCCTGTCCAAAGAAAAAATTTCGGTCCATAGGAGCGCTGCTTGACTCCTGCCGCACCAGACTGTGTCGCAATGCGGAAAGTCCCCGGTTTGTCATCCTGAGCGCAAGCGAAGAAACTGCTTTTTCGCGCAGTTGCATGGAGCAGATTCTTCGCCTTTGGCTCAGAATGACAATTGCGACACAGCCTCCACAGCCGGGAAGGCCGCTGTCGTACGGGCTTGCTGATGTCTGCTGGTAGCGGTCGCGCCGCCTGCCTTTCGATCACGGTGTCGGCTTTACTTTGTCATGCTGACCTGTAATCTTCTTCTGTAACATAATTACTTTTTCATGAACTTTGTCGAACGTTATGGGCCGTGGGCGCTGGTCACCGGCGCCTCCGCCGGCATCGGTGCGGAATTTGCTCGCCAGTTGGCCGCGCGTGGCCTGCATCTAGTGTTGCTCGCCCGGCGCAAGGATAAATTGGAAGAGCTGGCGCTGGAGTTGCGGCAAAAACATCGGATCGAGGTGCGCGTCCTCGCCGCCGACTTGGCGCGCGCGGATTTCGCAGATGAAGTCGGCGCTGCGCTCGCTGCGCAGGAGATTGGCTTGCTGGTGAACAATGCCGGCTTTGGCATCACCGGAGAGTTTCTGCGCCATGATTTGGAGCGGGAGAGCGATCTATTGGCGGTCAACTGCCGAGCGTTGATGATCTTGACGCATCGCTTGGGACCGCCGATGGCACAGCGCAAGCGTGGTGGGATTATTTTTGTTTCGTCCGTGCTGGCCTTTCTCGCCACGCCCTATTCGGCGCACTACGCTGCCAGCAAAGTCTACGAGCTGTCGCTGGCGCAAGGGCTGCGCTACGAGCTTGGCCGTTACGGTGTGGATGTGTTGGCGCTCTGCCCCGGGTCGACCGATACCGAATTTCACGACGTCGCCGGTTCGCGCGCGGTGGGTGCGATGGCGGTGGAGCCCGTGGTCCGCCAGGGGCTTGCCGGGCTCGGCCGCAGATCGGTGGTCATACCCGGTTGGCGCAACCGGCTGCTGGTCGGCTTGCTCAAGTTTGCACCGCGGGCGCTGAGCACAACGTTCGCCGGCCAGGCGATGCGCCGGCTCGGTAGAGTGCAGAAGTAGTTCCTATGGCCGCGATAGCCAGCGCCACGGTGCGCCTGTGGCACATCTTTTTGTTGATAGGATTGTGCGCCGCGCTTTATTTTCCCTATCTCGCGAGCACGCCGTTTTTTGACAAAGGCGAGCCGCGCGAAGCGATGGCGGTGCAGGACATTATGAACCGCGGCGAATGGCTCGTCCCGCTCAAGCGCGCCACCGACGTTCCCTCCAAGCCGCCGCTATTTCACTGGAGCGCCGCCGCGGTGTCCACGCTCGCGGGACAGATGAACGAGGCCACGATTCGCTTCCCGTCGGCGCTCTACGCCACGCTCGGCGTGCTACTGGTGTATTTTCTCGGCGGCAAGCTTTTCGGCGCGGATACCGCGCTCCTTGGCGCGGCCATTCTGGCTACGACTTTGGTGTACGGCGACCAAGCCTTGAGCGCGCGCGTCGACATGACGCTGTGCTTTTATGTGACGCTGAGTTTGGGTTTGTTCTATGCCATCTATCGCGGTTTTTTGCGCTCGGGCGTTTGGCTTTATGTCTTTTATGGGCTCGTCGGCATCAGCACGCTGGCCAAAGGACCTCTGGGGATTCTTTTGCCGGCGCTGGTATGCGCCAGCCTGGTTTTGCTCGAGCGCCGCTGGGATTGGCTGGGCAAATTTTGCGTGCATCCGGGCGTGCTACTGATGCTGATCCTTGGCGCCGGCTGGTATGTGATCGCGGTGAGCCGTGGCGGTGAAGGCTTTTTTAGCCGGCAAATCGTTTCGGAAAATCTCGCTCGCTTCGCCGGCGGATCGGGCCACAGCCACCCGGTGTACTACTATGTTTCTTATCTGTTCTCGCTCGGCATGCCGTGGGCGGTGTTTTTTCCGTTGCTATTTTGGGACTACGGCAAGCGGCGCTGGTTTGCCGACGGCGACAAGCTGTTCTTGGGCTTGTGGTTCGTGGTGATATTCTTGTTCTTTTCGATCTCGGCAGGCAAGCGTCCGGTCTATCTGCTGCCGATCTATCCCGCGCTTGCGCTGCTGCTCGCCGTATGGCTGCGCCAAATGGCTGGCGCTGGAACGATCCGCCGATGGTTGTTGCGCCTGATCGCGCTCAACGCGGTGCTAGTCGGCGCGGCGCTTTTACTGATCACCCTGGGCGCGTTGTGGAATCATGACGCGGCGTGGTTTTTTGAGCCCATCGGCAAGCTCCTGCGCGCCAAGGACCGCGCCAACTTTTTCGTCGTGCGAGATTCGCTGGCCGATTTCGGCAATCTGTTTACGCTAGTCGCGCTGGCGTCGGCGGCGCTGTGGCTTGGGCTCGGTCAGGCGCTTTGGCGATATAGGCTGCGCGCCGCCGCGGTTTTGCTGATCGTCAACTCGATTCTCTTTGGCTTCGTGGCGCATCGGATCGTCGTGCCGGCGATCGCCGAGACTAAAAGCTACAAGCCGTTCATGGCCCAGGTAAACCAGCGGGTGCAGTCAAAGCCGCTCTATCTTTTCGGAGAATTCAACAGTGATCCCGTGCTGTTTTACCGCGGCCAAACTATTCCCATGCTGCGCGCGTCAGTGGCGGAAATCGCGCCGACGCTCGGCCAGGGACAACGTTATCTGATCATGACCGAGAGCGCTTGGAAGGAAATGCAGAAGGCAACCCCGGCATTGCCGGCGCCGCTCTTCACTAGCAGCGGGACCGGGCCCGAGGGGGACGCTCGCTTGGTATTGACTGCGGCGCGGTGATTCCCGCTTGAGACAAAGCACCTGCGGCAACTGCTACCAACACTCATTCATCCATTGAGTGATCTGTGCTCGGCTTGCTGAATCGCTCTTTGCCAATTCCACTAACTGCGTTTTGCAGATGTGATCGCAAAACGCCAACACGGCCTGGCCAATAATCATGGTTTTGCCGTTCATTGTGGCATGGCCGGTGAGCCGGCCGTGACGCAAAAAGATGGTTTCTTCTGGGTGGTAAATTAGATCGTAGAAGCGCGCTTCAGCGGGAATCTGCTGCGCCAGCTCCAAGGAGGCGCGCTGGTTGGCTGCAACTTCCGCTGCAAAACGCTGCATGCTTGGGTCAGCAGAGTCCGTCTTGCTATATTCCAGCTCCGGGACCGCGATGACAGCGGCGCACGCCAGCGACGAGTAGGGCTCGGTGGTTTGCACTATGCCGTTGCCCAACCGCTGGAACCCGCCCTGGCCTTTGGTCGTGCTATTGATGATCACGTCGGCTTGGGGCGCCCATTGGCGCAGCCCGGCTTCGTCGATGGCCTGTGCGTCTCTGTCGAGTTTGCGGATCTCTGCAGCCAGCTCCTGGGCATGACTCAGAGTTCGATTGCAGACGATCAGTCGGCCATGTCCCAGCCGTTCGGCGACGCCGAAGGCGACCGCGCGCGCCGAGCCGCCGGCGCCGAGCAGCAGCACGGTGCGGTTTTCCAGCGCTGGGACAAAGCTCGCTCGCGACCCTGGCTGCGCTTCGAGAATGCTATTGATGAATCCGCCGCTGTCAGTGTTGTGGCCGCTCAGGCGTCCGTCCGGACTGCGGACGATTGTGTTGACGGCGCCGATGCGCTTGGCCAGCGCGTCGATGCTGTCGAGGTAGGGCATCACTGCGAGTTTGTGCGGCACCGTGACGTTGACGCCCAGCATGCGCTCCGAGCGGCGCAGCGCGGCGAGGAGTTCTTGCACCCGCCGCACTTCGACGTCCATGGGGACGTAAATGGCGTCCATGCCGAGGTGGCGAAAGGCGCCATTCCACAGCGCCGGGCTTTTCGAGTATTGCGACGGCGCCGTGCCGATGACGCCGGCGGTGCGGCGCTTACCGATCGCTCCTTGGTCGAGCCGATTGCTAAGACAGGCCTGAATTCTATCGAGATCGTCCATCGAGCTCCAACGTAGCATAGTTGCAGGGACAGGTCGCGGCCTGTCCCGACGGCGATGAAAACGATCCGGTTTGTTTGCTCTCAGTGGACGGGTTTGATGGTCAAACGGTTTTCGCCGAAGTGAAGGTGGTTTTTCTTGCCGTTGATCAGGGTTTCGAGAACCACCTCGCGCCCCCAGAGCTGGCGCAGGTATTGTAATGTCTTCTCGGCGTATTCGAGCTGGAGATCGCGGCCGTCGTGGGCGTGTTTGAGAAATAGCGCGCGGTTGCTGTTGTAGTCGGCATCATCGACGGCGATGACCGGAATCGTGCCGGTGCCGACACTTTGAATCAGCGTGTCTTTGATTCTTTGCCAGTTCTCCTCATCGGCGACGCGGCTAACCACTTTGTCGTTGCCGCGCTGCTGGTACTCGAATAGATTGAGCTCGCGGACCAATTCTTCGGTCAAATAGCGGCGCAGAAACGAGCTGTCGCGCTCGACTTCGCGAACTTCGAAGAGTTTATCGCGGGCGGATTTCTTTTTCGGGCCGAATTCCGCTTCTTCTTTGGAGTTGGGGTCCTTCCAGCGCCGTTCGATATCCTCCCAGACCTTCATGCCGACGTGATAGGGGTTCAAGCTTCCCGGATGGGGGCTTAAGACCTGATTGTGGCGCACGATGAACTCCAGCTGCATGCCCTGGGGCAGCCCGGCGCTATCGAGGATGCGCTTGTGCCAGAAGCTCGCCCAGCCCTCATTCATGATTTTGGTTTCGATCTGGGGGATGAAGTACTGCGCCTGCTCGTGGACGATGGTGAGCAAGTCCTTTTGCCATTCGGCGAGCTGCGGATTGTGATCGCGAATGAACAGCAGGATATCTTCTTCGGGATAGGGCGGCACCTTCGCCAAGTCGGGTGGAACCCATTCTTTGCGGCGATGGATCGACTGAAAGGCGTCGCGCGACGGCTTGGATTCTTCGAGCTTGTCTTCGCGCTGCTCGGCCTCGCTGCGTTTGCGAATCGCGAGATTGCGCCGGCACTGCAGCGACAGGGCATGGGCGGCGTCGAGAATGGTTTCGACTCTTTCCAGGCCGATGCTGGGATCTTCGACATAATGCCGCACCCGGTTGGCGTGGGCCTTGAACGTTTCGATGGTGTAGTTGGCGCGGGTGGTCTTGAAGGTGAAATTATTCTTAAAAAAATCGTTATGGCCATAGACGTGGGCGATGGTCAGCACCTGCAGCGCCAGGGTGTTGTCGCGCATCAGATAGGCGATGCTCGGATTGGAGTTGATGACCATTTCGTAGGGCAGGCCGCTCAAGCCGTAATCGTAGAGCGTTTTGAGTTTCTCAAAGGATTTGCCATAGGACCAATGCGGATAGTGGGAGGGCATGCCGGAATAGACCATGTACGAGAGCGTCTCTTCATGGTCGCAAATCTCGAACTCCTGCGGGTACGGGTCGAGGCCGAACTTTTCGACCAGCTCGACGATCTGGCGGTTCCAGCGTTGGAGGTCGTCAATGGAGTAGGGGGCTGCCATGGCGGATCTCACGCCGCGTCGTCGCGCACACGGTCCTTACTCAAGAAAATCTTGAACGATGGCCAGATGTCTTCTTTGCGTTGAATCTGCACGGTCTGAAAATTGGGCTCGGTGATCTGTGAAAAATATTGAATCATCGTGCTGCCGTAGTAGCCGGCGCCCAGCGGTTTGATCTCGCCGTAGCCAAATAGATTGCAAACCTGCGTCAGTTCTTTAGCGGCCTTCAGCGCCGCTTCGTTGTCCGAGTCGAAATTGTCGCCGTCGGAGCAGTGAAACGCATAAACGTTCCACAGCGACGGATGGTAGCGCTCGTGGACGATGTCCAGGGCTTTGTTGTAGCCGGAGGAAATTAAAGTCCCGCCCGACTCGCCTTTATGGAAAAATTCGTCTTCGGTCACTTCCTGGGCCTCGGTGTGGTGGGCGATGAAAACGATCTCGACGTTTTGATAGCGGGTGCAGAGAAATCGGTAGAGGAGAAAGAAAGAACTCCGCGCCAAATACTTTTTCATGGTGTCCATCGAGCCCGAGGTGTCCATGATGCAAAGCACCACGGCATTGGACTGGCGGCGCATCTCGGTGACCACGTGGTGATAGCGCAGGTCGTCTTTGTGAAACGGGAAACGGTTGTCGCGGTGCAGCGTAACGCCGGCACGCAGCGATGCTTTTTTGCGCTTGATGCGCGAGCGGGCGGTGCGTTTCTTGTCCAAGCGGACGCGCACGCCTTTTTTGCGGTAGCCCTGCTGGCGAAACATCCGCTCGACTTCCATCTCGCGCAGATTCTTGCGATCGAGGTCGGGCAGCTCCAGGTCCTCGAACATGACTTCGACTAGCTCATCGAGGCTGACTTCGGTTTCATAGTAATCGGTGCCCGGCTGGTCGCCGGCCTGATGCCCTTTGCCGCCGTCTTTGCCCTGGCTGACCACTTGGCCAGGTTTTACCTCGCCGTCGCCGCCCTGGCCGACGCCGGGTGCGTTCTCGCCGTACACGAAGCGATACTCTTTAACACCGCGGATCGGCACTTTGACAATGCGATTGTTGTCTTTGCCGATGATCGATTCTTCGGCGATGATGTCGGCGATATTGCCGCGGATCGCTTCACGGACTTTCTCCCGGTGGCGCAGCCGATCGCCGGCGCTGCGGTCGCTGCGCTGCCCGGAGGATGGAATGTAGGGGCGAAAGATCGTATCCATAGAGATCGGCCCGACTGATCTGCTGTTAGTCCTTCCACAGGTTGTTGGCCGCGTACTTAAGAATGACGTCAACGCAGCTGGCACAATAGCCGTGCTCCAGCAGATTCTTCACCATGGTGTTGTACTTTTCGGTTTGTTCCTCGTCGCGCATTCTCGCCTTGGTGATGACCCGGCTCAAGTCGCGCACCGAGGTGATCAATTTCTTTTCGATGGCCTCTTTGAGCGGTTCGTAGCTGCGGTACTCGATCTTCTCGCCGCGCCGGTTGGCGGCCCACAGGAAGGAGATGACTTCCTGGCGGAAGCCGTCGGCGGCGGAACCGATGATGGCGATCTGTTCTTCAATCGATTTCATGAACGGTTCGTCGGGCGTTAGCTCTTCCTTGGTGTTGCGGTCTTTGACTTTGGTTTTGTTGACGTACGCTTCGGCGTGATCGAGATAGTTTTGAAACAGATTCTCCGCCTGCTCCTGGTAGGAGTAAACAAACGCCCGAGTGATCTCTTTCTCCAAGAGCTCGAGATATTCCTTGTGCAGGGTGTCCTGCAGCAGCTCGAGGTATTGCTTGCGAGCGTCGTCGGAGAGCTCGGCTTCCTTGACCATGTTGATGAGCGCTTCGCGCACGTTGATCGGGTTGATGCAGTTGCCGGCAGTGTTGTCCGAGAGCGCGTTGTCGAGTGCTTTCATGATGAAGCGCGTCGAAATTCCGTTCATGCCCTCGCGTTTGGTCGCCTCACGCAGCTCGTGCACATCGACTTTCTTGGTGCGCCCCTTCTCCACGACTTCTTCACCGTTGTAGAGCTTCAGTTTGGTCACCAGGTCGCACTTGTTGGTGGGCTCGAGCCGCGACAGGATCGCGAACATGGAAGCTATTTCCAGCGTGTGCGGCGCGACATGGGCGCGGAAATCCGAGTTGCGGATGATCTTCTGGTAAATTTTCACTTCCTCGGAGAGACGCAGATTGTAGGGCACGCGGACGACGACGATGCGGTCGAGGATCGCTTCGTTGGTGTGATCGCCTTTGAATTTTTGCCACTCAGCTTCGTTGGAATGGGCGACGATGACAGTGTCGACGTAGACCAAACCGTGGCGGCCGGGCGCGGGGACAACCTTTTCCTGGGTCGCCGTGATCATACAGTGGAGGTACTCGATCTCGTTCTTGAACACTTCGATGAACTCGACTAAGCCGCGGTTGCCGACGTTGAGCGCGCCGTTCAACTCTAACACCCGCGGATCGCCCTCGGAGTAGAGATCGAGCTTGGAGATGTCTTCGCTGCCGATCAACACGGAGGTGTCCTGGTTGTTGGGATCGACGGGCGGCACCACGCCGATGCCGATGCGGGCGCGCTTGGAAAATTCCACCGTGTGCACGGGGAATTCTTCGTATTTGCCGGCGAACTCGTCGCGCAGGCGGAAGCGGCAGACCGGGCAAAGGTCGCCCTCGATGTGCACGCCGAGCATTTTTTCGAACTCCTTGCGCAGGTGGCGCGGAACCAAGTGTAGCGGCTCTTCGTGCATCGGGCAGCCTTCGATGGCACAGAACGGCTCGGCTTCTTCAAGGCCGCGGTGGAGTTTTTCCACGAGCGAGCTTTTGCCCGAGCCCACGGGGCCCATCAAATAGAGCACCTGGCGGCTCTCTTCGCCTTTGAGCGATGCGGCGTGAAAATAGCGGACGATCTGAGCTACGGTCTTTTCGATGCCGAAAAATTCATCGGAGAAAAAGTCGTAGACCTTGATCGACTCGTCCTTATAGAGCCGCTTCACATGGGGATCGTCGTCGTCGTGGATGTCGCGCACGCCGGCTTTGACCAGCAGATCGTACATGCGCGCGTGGGCCAAGCGGGCGATGGGCGGATCGTTGCGCAGCTTTTCCAGGTAGCCGAGCAGGTTGCCGCGCCAAGCGCGCGCTTGATGGCGGTCGCGATCTTTTTGAATCAGGTTTTCAAATTCATTGGTCATATCCATTCCGACTACCCCCTTTTCGTCACTGCGCCGAATTGCGTGGCGGCGCATTCCGGCGCGGTTCTATATCACGACAGTGGCAATGAAAATTTGAAATCGTGAAATGGGTGATGCTGAACACACAAATATGAGTGTTTCGTTTCACCTTGAGTTCGAGACAAGCTGTCGGGGAAGTCGTGCGGAGGAAAACCGGGAGTGAATCAGGGCTTGCATGCGACCTCCTCGTACTGCTTAGTCGGCCAGCTAATGCGCTTCCTCTACTTTGACGACGAAGGGCTTACTTCCTTCGTTGCGCCGGTTTCTACTACAAGCATTGAAACGTTATTTGGCTGCGTTGTCAAGAAAATTGTGTCTAGCTCGGTTTGCCACGGCGGCTCGGCGGCGCCCCTTGGGTTATCAAAACGACTATTGTTTGCTACCATGCCAGAGAGTTGACGTTGGTGGTTGCGACAATTATTTACCGTAGACTGGAGAGCCATGACACAGGAGACGCTGCGCATCGAAGCGGGCCGACGTTGGTACGCGATGCAAACCAAACCCATGAAGGAGCGGGAAGTTGCCAAGCGTTTAACCGACTTGGGATTGGAAGTGTTTCTCCCCTGGCTGCGCACGCGGCGGCGCATTGGCAGCCGCCACCAATGGGTGTTGGTGCCGCTTTTTCCCGGCTATCTTTTTTCATTTCTCGATATGGTCGAGTCCGGCAAGGCGGCCCGCTATTCACCCGGGGTCAAAGACTTCTTAAAGTTTGGCAGCCACTTGGCTGAGGTAGGTCAGGAAATTATCGACGCGCTGCGCGATCGTTGCCCCGAAGGAGTGGCGCAGATCGATTTAGTGGCGGCTAAGCCGGGCGATGCGGTGCGCATTAACGAAGGGCCATTTTCCGGCTTGGAGGCCATCTTTGAGAAATCGCTCAAGGGTAGCGAGCGGGTTGCGGTACTGCTGGACATCCTCGGTCGGCAGACTAGGATCGAGCTGCCGGCGGAAGCCATAGGGCGGGTTTAGACCGACACTAAGCCTAGAGCTTTGAGGTTCGAAGTCTGCGCCACTTCTCTCGTCAAGCCTCCTCCTCCAGTCCTCATTTTGCTTCCTTGACACCCCTGGGCTGGTTTGAATAAATGCCCCCGGGAAAAAAGCCTCCCGGCTGCTTCCCAAGGGGGCGTTATGCAACAGCAGGCTCGGCAACAATGGAGCGTACTTGCGATCATTGGGTTCAGTGCGCTGGTCTTACTCGGCAGTTCATTGGCGGCTTCCATCCGGGCGATCAATAATCCTTTCCCGGGATTTTTTGTCCACGAAAACCTGACCGTCGGGCCGTATTTTCTGCCGAGCTGGAGCGGCCAGAAGGCCGGCATCCAATCGCTCGATCGCGTCGTGGCGGTCAACGGTGCGCCGCTTGAGCGGCGCGCCGACTTGTATGAGCAAGTGCAAAAAGCGCCGGCGGGGACGCTGTTTCGCTACACGGTGGAGCGCCACCACAAGACCGTCGACCTGACGGTGGCAACCATGCGGCTAGCCTTCAGCGACTGGTTTTTGATCTTTGGCGTTTACCTGGTCATGGGCCTGGCTTTTCTAGTCATCGGTGTGGCTCCTTACTATTACCGCGCCTCATCGCCGGCGGCGCTGCCGCTTTGCTTCATGGTGATCGCGGTCTTTGTTTGGTTCGTGGCCACCTTCGATTTCATGACGTTGGGAGCGTTGCCGAAAGAGTTGCGTATCTTCGGTTTGACCTTGACGCCCAGCGCGGCGATCCACCTTGCTTGGTTGCTGACCAGTGGCCAATCGATGTGGCGCAATCATCCGGTGGCGCTGGTGGTGCTCTATGCGCTGGGGCTGGCGCTAGGCGGCCTCATCAGTACGACTTTCTTCGGCCCCCTCGATCTTTGGTTTGCGGCGTTTCGCGCCGGTTACCTTTTTACCTGTTTTGGTGCACTGAGTTTCTTATTTATCGTCGGCACGGCGCTGCGCGGTAGCTTGAGCGATCTCGATCGTTCGCGCTTGCGCGTGATGTTCGTGGGCGCGCTGTTTGGCTTTCTTATTCCCACCGTGGCGACAGTTTTGACCAGCTCTTTTCAGTGGCGCATCCCCTATAATTTGGCGTTGGTGCCAACGGTGTGTTTCCCGCTGTCGGTGGCCTATGCGCTGCTCAAATATAGCCTTTTCGATTTGGGCAACGCTTTGAAGATCGCCGTCAGTCGGATCGCCCTGACCGTCGCTTTGCTAGCGATCTACGTCCTGGTGGTTCACCTGTTGGGGCCCTGGGCGGGCATGCTCACCAACGATCCGTTGGTGCCGCTGTTTTTTTCCATTCTCGTCGTGCTGCTCTTCAACCCGTTGCTGCGCCGCATCGAGACGGTCGTCGATCGCTACGTTTATCGGCTCGACTACGACCCTGTCTGGGTGCGTAACCAAACCAGTCTGTTCCTGCGCTCCCTCGCGCCGGCGCCGGAGTTGGCCGAAGGCTACTGCGAAAAACTCAGGGCGTGGATGGGGTTGGAAAGCGTGACGCTCGCCTATCAACCACACAGCGGCGAAGCGTGCCTCATCGCACCGGCGGCCGAGCAGGACGCCGCGGCGGCTGGCGCCACACGTTTATGTCATCTGTTGCAGCAACGCAACGATATCGACGGCAGCGCGATCTCGCGCAGCGAGATCGCCACCGATCCACGTTTTCAAAATCGGCGCGAGGATTGGTTGGCAAGCTTCGCTGGCTTGGCCAACGAGCTCTTGGTCCCGGTGATTTTTGAGAACCAGGTGCGCGGCTTGGTCGCCTTTGGCGCCAAGCGCTCGAGGCGCGAGTACAACGCCGAAGACGTCCGGCTGCTCACCGTCTTGACGGATCAGCTGGCGCTCTCGTTGGAAAACGGCCGCCTCTATGACGAGTCGGTGCAGGCCTACCGCAAGGCCGAAGCGGCCAACCAGAAACTGATCGAGATGGACCGCATCAAAAAAGACTTCGTCGCCAACATCTGTCACGAGATCCGCACGCCGGTGAGCACGATCATCGGTTACGGTGAAATCCTGGCCGACAAAAATTTCAGCGGCGACGCCAATGTAATTCTGGCGCGGCTGATCAACAAAGGCCAGGAGTTAGCCAGCTTGATGGATAACCTGATGAACTTTACGCGCATGGAAAACGATGGCGCGACCGCGCACCTTGAGCTGGTCAAGCTGCACGAAATCTTGGCTGGACTAAAAATGATGACGCAACGGCTGATCCGGGAGCGTCCCATCGAAGTCGGCATCGAGATCGAGCCCGCCATTGAAGCCATCGAGAGCGACGGTCAGAAGCTGCAGCAAATCTTGGTCGAGCTGGTGACCAATGCGCTCAAGTTTACCAAGCAAGGCAAGGTCGAACTGGCAGTGCGCAAGACCCATGAAGCTGGGCGCGATTTCGTCGAGATCGCCGTGGCCGATACCGGGCCGGGCATCAAGGCGGAAGACCAGGAGCTGATTTTCGAAGACTTTCGCCAGCTCGATGGCTCATCGAGCCGGACCTATGGCGGCACCGGGCTTGGTTTGGGCTTGTGCAAGAAACTCGCCGCGGCACTCGGCGGCACGATTCGCCTGTCGAGTGAGCTCGGTGTCGGCAGCGTTTTTAGTCTACTGCTGCCGGTAAAAGGAAATATGCCGCGCGCCGATGGCAAACGCTTGCTGCCGGCGCTTGGATAATTTTCTTCATTGCCGGCTTGTGTTAAGCATGGGGCACGGTTTTTTCGGAAGGGGAGAGTGCCATGCCTCAGCTTCGCCAAGTCGCCATCGCCGCAAACGATCCCTCCAAGCTAGCGGCATTTTACCACGACGTTTTTGAGCTCGAAGTCATTGGCGAAGCATCGACCATGAGCTGCGCGATCCCGACGGCAACCGAATCGGTTTGTTGTCGCGCGCCTTTGACACGGCTTACAAGCAAACTCCGGTGCCGATCCGCCATGTGGCGTTGTTCACGCCCAATCCGCAACGCTTGGCGAATTTTTATTGCCAGCTGTTCGATATGACCGTGGTCGATAAGACCGACCGCTCGTCGATGTTTGTCTCTGACGGTGAGATCAATTTGGCGCTTTTATACCAACGCAAAGAAGAGCCCATCGGGTTTAACCATTTCGGCTTTCACGTGAAGAGCAACGAAGAGATGCAGGCGCGCGCCGAACGGGCTGGTGTTTCTAAAGGAGCCGCGCGCCCCTCGCGCATTCCGTTCGCCGAGTATCGCGTGCACGATCCCGAGGGAAACGGCATCGATATTTCGCAAAAAGGGCTGGAAGCTGCGAGTATGAACCGGTTCCAATCGTTCCAGGGTTCCAGCCATCGGAAGCGGCTCTGCAGCGCCAGAGTATTTGGTGATGAATAGCAGCGAATTTCTCCAAGCGATTTTAGTGCCGGTGCACGAGTTCTGCCGGTCGCTCGACGGCAATCCGCCGGCCTATAGCTACATCCCGCTCAAGAGCGATGAAGAGCGCATTCGGGTGATGCAAAGCCGCTTGTTTAACGAGCTGCGCGCGGCGGACTTGTTCGGCACTTGGCTCCGGACAACGCCGGAGTTCGATGTGAAGGCGAAGCTGGCCGAATCGGCCCATGAAGAGATGGTTCACGCCGAGCTTTTGGCCAATCGGATTCGCGACCTCGGCGCCGAGCCTTTTGATTATAAACCGCTGCCGGCGCAGATGGCGATGTTCAATGCCTTGGAAGCGTTGACTGACACGTGTGAGCGCATCGCTGGGTTTTCGCTGGCCGGTGAAACCGTGGCGAATTATCTGATCGAGATGTGTCTAAAATCGCCGGACGTTCCCGAGTGGATCAAGCAGCCCTATCGCCGCATCACCGAAGACGAAGCCGGCCACGGCAGCGTGCCCCAAGGTTTTCTCAAGCGCTACGCGATCACGGAAGAACGCCAAGAGCGCTGCCGGCGCGCGGTGGCGATGCGCATGGGGTTGTTCCGTGAATATCTCGCAAGCTTAGACCGTTGGGCGATGGGCCGGGATCGCTGGTGAACAGGTTCCCGCGCAATAAAGGAGCGAAAATGAAGCTATGTTTCTTCGACGATTTCAAACTCGGCGTGGTCGAAGGTGACTCGGTTGTCGATGTGACTGACGCGGTGCGCGCGATTCCCCATCTCGGGCCCCATGATTTGATCAACGGTTTGATCGAGCGCTTTGCTGAGTATCGCGCGGCGCTCGAAAAGGCAGCGCAGGGACAGGGAAAACCCGTGAGCAGTGTGCGGCTGCGGCCTCCGCTGCCGCGGCCGGTCAATATCGACTGCATGGCGGTGAACTATATGGAGGATGGCACACGCAAGGAGCCGGCGCCGATCAACGCCTTTCATAAATCGCCGAGTGCGATCATCGGCGCCGGCGACACAATGATTCTGCCCGACGTGCCGGCGACGATTTTCGAAGGCGAAGCGGAGCTGGCCTTGGTCATCGGCAAGCGTGCGCAAAACGTTGCGGCGGCGCAGGCGCTGGATTACATTTTTGGCTACATTAATTTTATCGACGGCTCGGCGCGCGGCCTGCCGCCGAGCGGCAACACTTTTTACCAGATGAAATCGCGCGCGACGTTTTGCCCGATCGGGCCCTATTTGGTGACCAAGGATGAGATCGCCGATCCGCACCAGCTCCAGGTGCAGCTGTGGAACAACGGCACGCTGATGCAGAACTACAACACCAGCGACATGGCGCATAAGATTCCGCGCTGCATCGAGTGGGTAAGCTCGATCCATCCGCTGGAGCCCGGCGACATTCTGGCGCTTGGCACCAATCACCGCGGACTGAACGCTTTTCAGGATGGCGATTTGATCGAGCTTGAAACCGGGCCGCTGGGCAGGTTGCATGTGAAGATCCGCGATGACTTGAAACGCACCTGGGCGCGCGAGACGCGGCTGCAGCGCCACGAGAAGGGCCTCGACGGCAACACGCCGCAGCGCACCGGCAAGTACGCCAAGCCGTAATTGAAAATCGCTAATGGAAAATTGAAAATGTTTCGGAGTCTTGGTTCCGATCTCGGCGGAGGTTGTCAGAATGGCCGATAGCAAAGCTGCAACCGGGAGTAGCACTCTCAGTTCCTACCAACAACTACTCGATGATTTGCCGCGCACCGGCCCGGGCACCAAGGGCGGCGAGATGCTGCGGCGCTACTGGCATCCGGTCTGTGTCGCGGAAGACCTCAAGGACATTCCCATCGCTGTGCGCATGCTGAGCGAAGACTTGGTGGTGTTTCGCGATGGTCAGGGGCGGCCCGGGCTGTTGGGGATTCGCTGCCCGCATCGTTTGGCGTCGTTGGAATATGGCCAGGTTCGTGAGGACGGTCTCATGTGTTCCTATCACGGCTGGCGGTTTGACGTGCGCGGTCACTGCATCGATACGCCGATTGAGCCGGCCGGTAGCGATCTCAAGACTCGCATCAGGCATCTCTGGTATCCCGCGCAGGAGTGGGGTGGGGTGATCTGGACTTATATGGGGCCGGAGAAAGAAAACCCGCCGCCGCTGCCGAAGATCGACGTGTTGGCCCGCACCGACGGCGAGCCGCGGGTGGTGGCGGGGGATTTCCGCAATTACAACTATCTCAACTGGATGGAAAACTTCGCCGACATGGGCCATGCGGTGATCTTGCATGGCTTGTTGGTCAGAGATTTGCCGGATGAGCTCAAACCTTACAGCGATCTCACGATCAAAAATTGGGCGCCGCTGCCGATGGAGTTTGTCGAAACCGACTACGGCATGAAGACCGTTTCGGTGCTCGATACCGGCGATCCGGCAATCAAGTTCGTCAACACCTGGGCTTTGGCCATGCCGATTCACTGGCGTTTTTCTGGTGTGCGCTCAGGGTTTCCGCCCGATTTCACCGACGAGCGACAGGAGGGCGGCGGCATGATCCGCATCATCGACGATACCCACTTCGAGTTGTTCCGCTATAATCTGTTTCGTAGGGGCAATTTCCCCGGTACGTTCTTGTTCGGCCTGCCGCCAGGACTGCGCGGCCCCGGTGAATGCAAACCCTACGACAATCGCAGGTATGCTGGTTGGGAGGGGATCCCGGCCCTGGAAGATCTCGTCATCCAAGAGTCCCAGGGAGAGATTCCCGAGCGCCGCTTGGAGCACTTGGGCACCTCCGATCGTGGCGTCATCATGATGCGCCGGCTCTGGCACAGGGCGATGGCGGATGTAGCTGAAGGGAAGGATCCCAGGGGGGTATGGCGAGAAAATAAAAAGATGCTTGAGGTTGATACATTTCACGGCCACGTCAAAGCCAGTGAGTTGAAGATCGCCCCTGAGAACATGCCATCGTCGTGCGACGGGCGGGGCCTTTTGCGCGATCAAAAGGGCAATCTGATCTTTCCATAGGCATGGCGTTTTAGCTCGTAAGCTGGTGGGAAGCTTGTTATAATAGTGAGCTTAAACAAGGAGAACGAACATGGAAGAGAGCGGCAACCGGCTCTTTGTCGGCATTAAGATCACCAAGGCGTTGCAAGAAGATATCGACAGCCCGGCGCCTGGGGTGAAGCATTATTTTGAAAGCAATAACAAAGAATATCTACAAATAGTTCAAATGCGGGATGAGAAATTTATCGGCCGCTACATCAACGACGGTTTTCCGGTTGCTAACCTTGCCGATGTCGGTCGCAACGTCTGCAGCATCGTAAAGTTGATCACCAAAGGAAAACGCATCGAAGAGAAAGAGGTGCAAATCTATTCCTGCTAAGGTTTGCTTCGACAGCGTAGCGGGCGGCGATCCGTAGCCTAAACTTCAAAGTTTAGCGATCCTGCAGTTTTCGTAAGTCCTCATCGATTTAAGCGGTTGTATGCAAATCCTCCAGATCACGCTCTGGCTCTACGGAACTGCGCTCAAGAAATCCCTGGAGTGCGTGCGTAAGAACTGGGTGGTGAGTTTCGCGCCGGTTGCCTACGGCATCGTGATGTCGGCGGTGGGCATGATCGCGTGGCGCCTCGGGTTTCTCGGTGGTTTTCTGATCGGCTTGGCAGCCCAGGCCTGTATCAGCTCCGGGCTCCACCTGATTGGCAACATGATTCAGCAGGGCAAGGCCGATTTCGATGACTTTATCAAAGGCTTCACTGTCTACCTATGGGAGTTGCTCGGCATCGCTTTCATTCTGTGGATTCCTATGCGGCTGGCGGCGATGGCGCTCGCCGGTGTGCCCAACGGCGGTTTGATTTATCTGATGCTGCAAATTGCCGTTTATGTTTTTCTTAACCCGGTGCCCGAGCTGGTTTATCAATCGCGCACCTCGGGGTTGGGGCTGCTCAGCGCCAGCTACAAGTTCATCGGGGAAAATTGGATCGAGTGGTTTATTCCCAATGTCATTCTTTTAATCGGCGGCTACTTCCTGTGGAACCTTGTCAGCGCGCTCCTCTTGGGCATGCCGGGAATCCTGGCGACCTTCATCGAGCTTTTCGTGCTCGGATTGGCATTGACCTACATCATGCTGTTTCGCGGTTTCCTCTTTGCCGAACTCTACGGTTCGACCCGCCGTAGCCGCGAATATCGCTTCCGCGCCCGCGGCTAACGCCTCGGCCGTTTGAACTTGCCGGGTTCTTATGGTGTCCTAGTTAAGTTCAATTCTAGTTATCCCATGAAAGTAACCAGTATCAGAGGCTTCGCCGATGTGTTCCCCGGCGAAGTGGAGACGTGGCAAGCCCTGGAGGCGGCGGCGCGGCGGGTTTTTGCGGCGTATAACTTTGGTGAAATTCGCATTCCGATTCTAGAAAAGACCGAGCTCTTCAGCCGCTCCATCGGCGAGACCACCGATATCGTCGAAAAGGAGATGTACACTTTCGAAATCCGCGACAGCCGCAACCCCGACGCCGTGCCCGCGGAGAGGGTCACCATGCGACCGGAGGGCACGGCGGGTGTCGTGCGCGCCTACGTGGAATCGGAAATGTACAAGGTCGAACCGGCGCGCAAGCTCTATTATCTCGGTCCGATGTTCCGCCGCGAACGGCCGCAGAAGGGACGCATGCGTCAGTTTCATCAGATCGGCGCTGAAGCGTTCGGCCGTGAGGATCCGTTCATCGATGCGGAAATCCTGTTGATGGTCAACGACCTGTTCGCCGCGGTGGGTTTGACCGAGCCGATCCTGCAGCTCAATTCGCTCGGCTGCTCCCAATGCCGGCCCGAATACCGGACTAAGTTGTTGGGTTTTCTCAAGGAGCGTGAAGCTGCGCTCTGCGGCAACTGTCAGCGGCGCATCGAGCGCAATCCCCTGCGCGCTTTGGATTGCAAGGAGCCCGGCTGCATCGATGCGACGCAGGATGCGCCGGCGATTGTCGATTCGCTGTGCGCGGCTTGCCGCGAGCATTTTGAAACTGTGCAGCGTTTACTGTGGGTGACCCACGTCGAGTTTAGGCTCAATCCGCGCATGGTGCGCGGCCTGGATTACTATTGCCGGACGACGTTCGAGTGGACGACCAGTTTATTGGGCTCGCAAAGCGCCGTGGGCGGCGGCGGCCGCTACGATGGCTTGGTCCAAGAGCTCGGCGGGCCGCCGATTCCCGGCGTCGGTTTTGCGCTGGGCGTCGAGCGGTTGACCATGCTTTTGCGGCAAAATCAGACCGATGCGGCGGCCGAGCCGTCCGTTTATTTTGCTTGGCTCGGCGACAAAGCGCGCGATTGGGCGTTTCCGGTCGTGCACCGTTTGCGGCGAAACGGCTTGGCGGTGGAGCTCGAAGCCGAGGCGCGCAGCCTGAAGAGCCAGATGCGCCGCGCCGACAAACTCAAGGCGTCCACGGTGGTGATCGTCGGCGACAATGAGCTGGAGAAAAGTATCGCAGTGCTGCGCGACATGGCGAGCAAGGTTCAAGAAGAAATCGGTTTAGATGTTTTAGAGGCCAAGCTGGTGGCGAGGAAGGCGAGTTAATGGCGGAGCGAGTTTTTAGCGATCAGTTGGGAGAGTGGAAGCGCAGCCGCTACTGCGGCGAGCCGCGCAAGGACGCGGTTGGGCAAGAGCTGACGCTGTTTGGCTGGGTGCATTCGCGGCGCGACCATGGCGGCGTGATCTTTGTCGATTTGCGCGATCGCAGCGGTATTTGCCAGGTGGTTTTCAATCCGGAAGTCGACGGCGCTTCCCACGAAAAGGCCAAACAGCTCCGCTCCGAGGACGTGATCGCCGTGCGCGGCAAGCTGGCGCCGCGCAGCGCCGAGACGATCAACCCTAATCTCGCCACCGGTGAAGTCGAGTTGATGTGCCAGGAGCTGCGCTTGCTCAACGCCTCGGCGGTGCCGCCGTTTATCATCGACGATGAGACCGACGCCAACGAGAACACCCGGCTCAAATATCGCTACCTCGATCTGCGCCGGCCGCAAAGCCTAAACCCTTTGCTGCTGCGCTACCGTATGACCAAATTGATTCGCGACTACCTCGACGGCCAGGGTTTCATCGACGTCGAAACCCCGGTGCTGACCAAGAGCACGCCGGAGGGGGCGCGCGACTATTTGGTCCCGAGCCGCATTTACCACGGCAAGTTCTATGCGCTGCCGCAGTCGCCGCAGCTGTTTAAGCAAATTCTCATGGTCGGCGGGCTCGACCGCTATTTTCAAATCGTTAAATGTTTTCGCGACGAAGATTTGCGCGCCGACCGCCAGCCAGAGTTTACCCAGCTCGATATGGAGCTGTCCTTTGTCCAACCCGAAGATGTCATGCAGGTCGTCGAGGGAATGATTTCCCTGTTATTTAAAAAACTGAAAGACATCGACGTCAAGCGTCCGTTTGCGCGGGTTACTTGGCATGAGGCGATGGCGCGTTTCGGCTCGGACAAGCCGGATATGCGCTTTGGCTTGGAGCTGTGCGACTTTACCGACGCGCTGCGCCACTGTAAGGCCAAGGTTTTCGCCAGCGCCATCGAGAAGGGCGGTGTCGTCAAAGGCTTGCGCATCCCCAAACAACACGAGCTGTCGCGCAAAGACCTCGACGACATGACGCCGTTCGCCGCGACTTTTGGCGCTAAAGGCATCGCCTACACGCGCATCACCGAGCAGGGCTGGCAGTCGCCGATCGCCAAGTTTCTCTCCGAGACCGAGCAAAAAGACATTGAGAAAATCGCCGGCGCCGAAGTCGGCGACGTGGTGCTGTTTTCCGCCGATACTTTCAAAATCGTCAACGACGCGCTGGGTGCCCTGCGTTTGCACATGGGCGAGAAGCTCGGCTTGATTCCTGCCGATCAGTTCGCGCTGGTCTGGGTGGTCGATTTTCCGCTGATGGAATTCGATCCCGAGGAGAAGCGCTACGTGGCGTTGCATCATCCGTTCACCGCGCCGTTGGATGAAGACTTGCCGCTGCTCGATTCGGAGCTGGCCAAGAGCCGATCGAAAGCCTACGACTTGGCGTTGAACGGCATGGAGATCGGTGGCGGCAGCGTTCGTATCCATCAACTCGAACTGCAGAAAAAGATTTTTGGCTTGATGGGCATCGGCGCCGAAGAGGCGCAGGCGAAGTTTGGCTTTTTTCTCGAGGCGTTGAGCTTTGGTGCGCCGCCCCACGGCGGCATCGCCTTTGGCGTCGATCGCTTGGCGATGTTGTTGAGCGGCGCCAAGTCGCTGCGTGACGTGATCGCGTTTCCCAAGAGCCAGCGCGCCGTCTGTATGCTCACCGAGGCACCTTCGGAGGTCGACGCGCGCCAGCTGCGCGAGTTGAGCATAAGCGTCAATGCCGCGGAGAAGAGCGCCGCAAAATAGATTGAAATGATCTATCGATTCTTGCTTCTGATGTTGCTCTGTGGCTGCGGCGCCGCCAGCGGCAATCTGCAGAGCCGCCATTCCAGCGATGTGGCGGCCCGCGGGATCCGCCGCATCGCGGTGCTGCCACCGACCGCAGTGGCGGGGCAGAAGGCCGCTATCCCTTTTACCGCCCCGGTTGGCGTGCCGCGCGCAACGGAGCGCGAGGCGCCCGAGATTTTGGCGCGGCAACTCTATTTGTCGCTGGCTAGCCTGGGTCAATGGCAGATCGTCTCTGAAAGTGAAGTGCGCGAAGTCGACACGGCTAGTTTGGGCGGCGAGGCGGCGCGCATGCAGCGGGTCGGCGAGATGGCCTATGCCGATGCCGTCTTGACCGGAACGGTGCTGCGTTTTCGCGAGCGCGTCGGCGAAGAGTGGGGCGCCAAGAGCCCAGCGTCTGTGGCCTTCACCCTCGAATTGGTGGACGTGTGCCGCGGCGACGTGGTTTGGTCGGCGCGCTTTGACGAAACCCAGAAATCCCTCAGTGAAAATCTCATGGGTGTGTTTCAAATCGGTGAGCGCGGGCTGCGCTGGCTAAGCGCCGAAGAGCTAAGTTCCGAAGGTGTCAAGCAGGCGATCGGCCAGCTGCATCGCTTGCTGGTGAAGAATCCCAACTAGACTCAGTTTCTAATCAATCGTGCTCGTGGGGGCGAGGTGCAACCTCGCGCCGAAATTCGCTTTCTTGGATGATTTCTCGCATCAAGGCTCTGTTTGAGCTCGACCTGCGCTCGCTCGGCTGTTTTCGTATCGCGGTCGCGGCGGTCGTGCTTGCCGATGTCCTTTTGCGCGCCCTAGATATGGACGCTCTGTATGGTGCTCGCGGCGTGTTGCCGCCCACCGTGGCGTCGACCTTGTGGGATTGGCGCACAGTTTATTCCCCGTTTACACTATTATCCGACGCGCCCCTACTACTTTGGACCGGCTTTACACTGATTGGGTTCGCCGCGGTCTTGCTTGGGCTTGGGATCGCACCGCGCCTTGCGGCGGCCATTGCTTGGTTTCTTCTCGCCGGGCTACAAAATCGCAACCCGCCTTTGTACATGGTTGGCGATCGCTATTTGCTGCTGCTCCTCATGTGGTGTGTATTGCTGCCGACGGGCGCGCGCTTTTCGCTTCGTCCAGCGGCGCCGGGGGTGACGACGCTACGCTCCTGGGCGGCCGCCGGTTTGTTATTGCAACTCTTCGTGGCGTACACGCTGACCGGATTTAAAAAAACCGGTGCCGAATGGTTCGATGGCACAGCCATTTGGTACGCGCTCAACTTGCCCGACAATGTTCGTTGGCTGGGAAGTTGGCTCGCGCTCCAGCCGGATCTTACCGTCCCCCTATCCCATATCGTCAAATGGGGCGAAGCCCTGATGCCCGTCGTTTTGTTCTCGCCGTGGTGCAGCGGTGTCTGCCGGCTCATGGTGGTAGGTTTTTTTTGGCTATTCCACCTCGGGATCGAGGCAACGATGCAGATCGGCATTTTTCAGTTTGTTGGCATTGCGGCTTGGACAGCGGCGCTGCCGCCGCTCGTTTGGCAATGGTTCGAAACGCGCGCGAAGCGCCGTGAAACTTCTACGACTCGATACGCGCTTGTCGGATTTTCCTGGACGGTGGATCGCCTCGCTATCGGATTGCTGTTTTACATGCTGACGCAGTTGGTCTTTAACGTGGGTGGTATCATGCTCGCCGGTGTCCCAGACCCCGGTCCGAGGTGGGTCAATTTCATTGCTCATACGCTGCATTTTCAGGAAGGTTGGGCGATGTATATGCGCGTGTCGCGAGTGCAGCGCTGGGTGGTTGTGCCAGGAAGATTGATCGACGGCACGGAGATCGATGCTTTGCGAGAGACGCCGCTGGTATGGAACAAGCCGGAAAACTTTCAATCCGCTCAAGGTGGCTTTCGCTGGACCCATTACCTGACCAACGCGACTCTCAAGGCGAGTTTCGAGGCAAAGCTGGCAAGCACCCACGAGCCCCTGCTCGGTTATCTATGCCGGCGCTGGAACCAACGCCACGGCGGCCGGCGCCGCTTGGAACATGTCGAGTTGAGCATCGTCAATATTGCCACCCCGGAGCTTGGAGTTGCCACGCCGTCAGCTCAGGTGGAGCGCAACGTTGCCAACCGAGATTGTTCGCCGTAGCGAAAAATC
Source organism: Deltaproteobacteria bacterium (assembly GCA_016874755.1). Classification (NCBI taxonomy): domain Bacteria; kingdom Pseudomonadati; phylum Myxococcota; class Myxococcia; species Deltaproteobacteria bacterium. The sequence goes on from VGTH01000007.1 coordinate 29,865, forward strand.
CGCTCTCAGACAAATTTCTCGCTTGACTCTTGTTTCGCGCTTCCACTAAGGTGAGGCGGTCTTGGGCTCGTCATCTCTCCGTCACGAAAGGAGCATATTCATGGTTTACCTTCGAGCGGTGTTTGTCGTTCTCGCGCTAGCTTGTTTCCATCGAGAGTTTGCCCAAGGCGCGGCCGCGCCGACCAAGATGGTGATTGCCTATGCGTCGATCAGCCCGCGCGTCTCGCCGCTCTGGGCTGCCGACGAACAAGGCTTCTTTCGTAAGAATGGCATTGAGCCGACGCTGATTTTTGTCCGCGGCGCGCCGACGCTGGTGGCAGCGCTGGCGTCCGGCGACATGGACGTTGGCTATACCGGTGGCACGGCCGTCTTGGGTGCAGCGGCGGGTGGACTAGATCTGAAGATCATAGCCGTTCTCACCAACCGTGTGACCTACGATTTGGTGGCCCGCCCGGAGATCAAAAGGGTTGAAGATCTGCGCGGCAAGCGCTTCGGCGTCACCAGCATCGGCGGTACCCTTTGGATGGGCGCGGTGCTGGGCCTGGAGAAGCTTGGCATCGACAGTAACAAAGATGATATTCGTTTTCTCGTGATCGGCGACCAAGGCGAGTTGAGCCACGCGCTGGTGACAAACCGCATCGATGCCACGGTGACCGATATCGTGTTTAGTAAACGACTGCGCGAGAAGGGCTTCCCGGTGCTGGCGGAGTTTCACAAGACCACGTTGCCGATCACCAGCACGAGTCTAGTGGCGCGCCAAGCCCTGATACAAAAGAGCCCGCAGCTTATGGAGGGTTTCGTCAAAGCGGTGCTTGAAGGCATCGCCTTTGTTTCGAGCCCAGCTCATAAGGCGGCAACGCTGAAACTTTTGCAGCGCCGTTTGCGCGTCAGCGAGAAGGACGCCGAAGAAGGTTTCACCGATATGTTGATCGGGATGGACAAAAAGCCGTTTCCCTCGCTGGAAGGGCTGCGTAACATTCAACGGTTGATGAGACAGCGCAACCCCAAACTGGGAGAGATCAAAGCGGAAAATCTAATTGACGACCAGATCCTGCGCCGGCTGGAGAGCACGGGCTATATCGATCAGCTCTTTGCGGCCTACGGCGTAAAGTAAACGGAGACAAAGTTATGGAAGAACGCATTATCTATCTGAACGGCTCATTTGTGCCCGAGAGTCAAGCAAAGGTGTCGGTGTTCGACAGCGGCTTCAACTCCGGCGACGGCGTTTACGACGTCACGCGCACCTTCGCGCACAAACCGTTTCGCCTGCGCGACCACGTCGAGCGGCTGTTTCGTTCTTTGCAATACACGCGCATCGATTGCGGCTTGTCGCCGGGTGAGATGGAAAAGATTTCGCTCGAAGTCATCGAGCGCAACCGGCCGCTCTTGGCGGCCAACGAGGATTTGGCCCTCTGGCAAGTCGTCAGCCGCGGCCTGCGTTCGCCGCGCGGCAATCGCGTCGCCGGCGGCGCGACGGTGGCGGTCTACTCGGTCATCGTCAATTTTCCCGAGTTTGCCAGTTTCTATGTCGAAGGCGCGCCCATCGTGATTCCCTCAACCCGGCGTGTGCCGCCGGAGTGTGTCGAATCCAAGGCCAAGATAACCAACAAGATGAACCACATCATGGCGAGTTTCGAAGCCAAGCAAGTCGATCCCAGAGCGATCCCGCTGATGCTCGATATCCATGGCAACTTAAGCGAGACCAGCGCGCATAATTTCTTTTTGGTGGTGAATGGCAAGTTATGCACGCCCACCGATCGCAACGTGCTGGGCGGCATTACTAAAGTTGCAGTTTTTGAGCTTGCGGCCCAGCTTGGCATCGAGATCGTTGAGGATGAGTTCACGCCGTTTGACCTCTACACGGCGGAAGAAGCCTTTCTCGCCAGCACCAGCCCCACCATTGTGCCGGTGCGCAGCGTTAACGGCGCTAAAATTGGCAAAGGCGCTCCGGGTCCGATGACGCTGCGCCTAATCGCCGCCTGGAACAAGATGGTTGGCATGGATATGGTCGATCAATCGCTTAGCCATCTCGACCAGGACGAGCGCGATCGGCTCGCGGCGTTGTGGCGCAACAAGAGGGCGGCGTAACTATCGCACGGGTTGCAATTTTCTCTTCGCCGCATTCGCGCCGGCCGCCATTAGTTAGCTGACTTTTTGTGCGGCCAACTGGCGCGCAAAGGAGAGGCACTCGCTACAAATCTGCTGTTCTGATGCGCCTACCATGCGCTGCCCGGGACCACTCCTGCGGCGGCAAAACGAGCAGCGCAGCTTGGCATTGCCATCAACCGGCGCAGTTGTTCGACGGCAAGACGGCGCTTTCCTAAATCTTGCAAGGCCGCATCAGCGAAGTTGCCGATCGCTACGAAGTGCTGCTGCGATACCAGGCATGAGCGCAGCCGAGACGATTGATCACGCGCACGAACCGGTATTTCGCGTCCTGCGAGCCGATCGGCAAAACGCGCTCGATGCGTCTTTCAGCCAGAAGGCCATCGACAACCGTTGGAACCATAGCGAGTTTGCCGCGCTTTACTTGTGTTGCAGCGTCGAAGTGGCGCGCGCCGTGGCCCGCGACATTCTCGGCTACGGTGGCATCGATGTCCACGACCTTCACGCCGAATATCTGCCGGAGTTGATCCATGTCAGCTGGCACGGGCCAGTCGTTGACGTTACCTCAGCGCACGGCATAGCCGCGGTCGATCTTCCGTCAGACTACCCGAAGAACTGCGATAAGAGATCGACGCGAAGACTGGCGCAACAATGGTTCCAGCAAAAGTACGAAGGCGTCGTTTGCCGCAGCGCCTCGATGATGCGGCGCGGCGGGGATGCTGGCAGGCCGGTCACGAGGTCTGGAGTGAGCTGGCACTATTCGTTGACAACCTAAAGCGAAAACCAACAAAGGCAAAAAGAAGCCCGCTCGTGCTATAGTCGACAGACATGGCTGCTTGGTTCTGGAAATTTCTCGGTGCCGGCGCGGCGCCGCCGCAGTCGCGCAAGAAGCTCGGCGTGGTGGCGTTGCTTTATTTTATCCAAGGCGCGCCGGCGGCGATTCTTTGGGAAGTGTTGCCGGTCTACTTTCGCATCAACGGTGTCTCGCTCCGCGCCATCGGCGGGCTGCGTTTGCTTGAGTTGCCCTATTCTTTGAAAGTGTTTTGGTCGCCGCTGGTGCATCGCTATGGCGACCGGCGTTTGTGGATTCTTGCCTGCATGCTCGGCATCGCGGCCGTGCTGTTCGCACTGCCGTTTGTGGAGGTCGCTGCGGTGGGGTTGATCGTGCTGGTTTTGATTCTCGCGCTGACCACCTTGTCGGCGACCCAAGACGTCGCCATCGATTCCTATTCCGTCGGTTTGGTCAACCGTGATGAAGAGGGCGCTGCCAATGGGGTGCGCGCCTCGGCGTACCGCGTGGCTCTTGTGGCGGTGGGTGGTGGATTGGTGTTTCTCGCAGGTGTGCTGGCATGGAATTCTTTGTTTTTCTTGGCAGCCGCGGTGTTTGTGCTGCTTGCACTCGCGTCGCTCGCCATCCCACAGCTCAGTTTGCCGCCGCAAGCCCGCGAACATTGGTTCCAAGGCTTCGCTTCTTGGGCCGGCACTTGGCGCGTCGTGCCGCTGATTCTATTCGTCTTGACCTACAAGTTGGGCGAGTTCGCCATCGGCCCGATGGTGAAGCCGTTTTGGGTCGACTATGGCAAGGCGATCTGGCCGGTGAAAGAAGACTTGATGTTTCAGATCGGGCTGTTCCCGACCACGTTTGGCATTGTCCTCAGCGTCGTCGGCGCTTTGTTAGGCGGTGCGTTTATTTCACGCTTTGGCATTTTTCACGGCGTCTGGGCGTTGGGGCTGCTCCAGGCGGTGTCGAACATGGGCTACTCGTTTGTCGAGTGGCTCGATCTCGGCCGCTATGGCCTCTACGGTGCATCGATGTTCGAGTCGATTTCCGGTGGCCTTGGCACAGCGGCGTTCTTGGCGTTTTTGATGAACGTCTGTGACAAACAGCATGCCACCGTGCAGTACGCGTTTTTGTCTTCGGTGTTTTCTCTGACCGGACGCCTGATTGGCGCAATCAGTGGTTTGGGTGCGGAGAAGTACGGCTACGGGAATTACTTCGCGATCACGTTTCTGTTGTCAATGCCCGCCTATCTGCTTTTGCCGTGGATCAAAGGCTGGATTCACGAAGCGCCGCGCTCATGAGCGGCATGAGTCGTGGACCATTTCTCTAGCTCCCGCAGCAACAGCTTCCAACTATTGATTTCGCGTCGCGGTTGCACCAGCGGTGCGACCCGGGCGCAGCGGCGTTTCAAAGTGTGATAAAAAATCTTGTCGGTTTCGGCGCGGTGCAGAAGGCGCGCTAGGTCGGCGGTATCGCCGACGCGAAAGTAGCCTGGGTAATCCTTGCCCAAGGTGCCGATCAGGCCGGGAATCTTGCTGGCGATCACCGGCACGGAAGACGCCAGCGCCTCCGACAAGACGTTGGAGCTGCCTTCCATATGCGAGCTGATGACAAGGAGATGGCTATGCGCCAGTACGCGGCGCGTCATCCAATAGGGCAGCTCGCCGGCCAGCCGATAGCGCGGGTTCCTGGCTGCCACCTGGCGCGCTTCGACGCCGAGTTTTTTGTCGAGCACTTTGCCAATATGCAAAACTTCGATCTTCGACGTCGGGGGCAGGAAGCGCAGCGCCCATGGCGTGCACAGCGGGTCCTTTTCTTTGCGCAAGTGGCCAATGACGCAGACCCGGAAGGTGCGCTCGGGGTTAGGCGGCTGTGGCGCATAGGGCTCGGCCGATTGATAGATGATGCGGGTCTTTGAATGCAGCCGCTTCGGCAGCTCTTCCAGGGCTTGCTGCTGCAAAACCACCAACCGGGTGGCGAGCTCCAGAGATGGTTGCGCCCGCGCGTCGATTTTAATGTCGTGGTAAATATCCGTGCCGGTCAAAATCAAGACCAATGGGTTGTTAGGGTAGCGCTCATGATAGGCGCGCACCGAGCGCGCGCTGCGGCGCGCGTGCAGCGCGATTAACATGTCGCAGGGTGCTCCGGTGTAACGCGGCTCGAAGGTGACCTTGTGACCGAGGGCCCGAACGATCCGGCCGAGACGCACGGCGGTGATCTTATTGCCGTTGTTAAACGCCGGTGGTGTGGGTATGACGATTCGTATCTTCACGGTTTTTCAAGTGCACAGGTGCGAAAACCAGCCCAGACATCGCGCCGATCTGGCGTGTAAAAATTTCTCCAGCTATTGCGAATGAGCAGAGATGAAGTTGCCCAGCAGCCGCCGCGCAAGACTTTGTGGCTGCCGAACCAGGGCTGCGAATATTCTTTGTAAGGATCAACGGAAAACCCCGGGTACGGTTGAAAATCGCTCGCGGTCCATTCCCAAACGTTGCCGATCATCTGGCGGCAGCCAAAGGCGCTGTCGCCTTGGCCGTGGGCGCCGACATCGACCGGGCCGCCGCTATGCCAATCGAGATTTGCTTCGGCCAGCGTCGGCGCCTGATTTCCCCAGGGGAAATAGCGCCGCTTTGCAGCTTGCGTAAGTTTGCCATCGGCTGCTTCAGCTGAGGCAGCAACTTCCCATTCCACTTCAGTGGGTAAACGGCGCTGCGCCCAGCGGCAGTAGGCGTCGGCTTCGTACCAGCTGACGTGGAGCACCGGCAATTGTTCGTTCAGCTCGACATAGCGATCGTAGATGCCTTGTTGCCAGTTTGCGCCGGCGCGGCGCCAATAGACCGGGTGATCTAGGCGGCGCGTGTACTCCAGCCCATCTGACTCCTCGTCCATGTTGCGCTTGAAAAAGCCGGCGAACGATTGTTCCAACTGCGGGGCGCCGCCGGACTCCAACCAATGCCAACCGGCGTCACTCCAAAATTGGCGCTCGCGATAACCGCCGGCTTCGACGAAAGCCCGAAATTCTCCGTTGGTCACTGCCCGGCGCGCAATGCGAAAGGGTTTTACCCGCACTGGGTGCGCCCACTTTTCGTTGTCGAAGACAAAGGGAAAATCGCTTGTCGCGCCGAGCAAAAAATCGCCGCCCGGAATAGCGACGTCGCCGCCGCAGGGCTCCGCGTGGCGCGACGTCGCCGGTGCGGTGGCGGTCGTTTGTGGTGCCGTATAGCCGAGGGTCTGGCGCGTGTAAGCGAGCGCCTCGGCATGCATGCCTTCGTGAAACAGCGCGAGCAGATAAAAATAAAACTCAGCGTCGGAGAGCTGCGCTTTGTCGCTAAAGTTGCTTATGCTGCGTTCAAGCACTTCGGCCATGTAATCGTAGGTTTTTTGGCGCGGCGGCAGCAGCAGCTCCCAGCGGGTATCGTGGGCCACGTCCGTGGAATTGTAAAGCCGATCGCCGTCGCTCAGCAAAGGCTCATCGCCGCGCAGATGGCGCAGCACCCAAAACTCGCTAAACCAGGCCACATGGCCGATCTCCCAGAGCGGCGGATTGACGATGGCAAGACGCGGCCCGATCATTTGCTCATCGCTAAGGTCGGCGACGAGCGCCAGCGTGTGCGCGCGAAATTGGCGCATGAGCCGCACCAGCTCGCCTGGGTCGAGCTGGGCGAGCGGATAGTCAACCCGGTTCGTTGTCATCGTCACGGTCAGTCGCTAAGTCTTTTTAAGCTTGTGCAACAGGCGTAAGTGAAAACGAAGTTGTCAGCGATTTCGACGGGAGCACGCCATTGTCTCCCAGATCGTTGCCGTCCCGATAATCTGCAAATTCAGTGAGCATTGTCTTAGCGAAGTTGTAGGGTTTGGCGGGGCTACCGATAAACTTTCTCGCGAGCACGGACGAAATGCACCGCTGGTTCGGCGTGGAATCCGTGAGATTGAAATCGTCAATGTGTACAAATTTGATCTTTCTTCTGTTTCTATCGTCCTGGCACAAAACCGGCGTAATAACAAGAGCAACACTTAGAAACTCAAATCATGACAAATCATGACAAAACGTCCTTTCCCATCTGATTGAGCCAATTCTTGAGCTCCAGCGCCCAAGCGCGTCGTCGATGGCCCGTAAAATATTTAAGCGTTGAAAGCAGTTGCCGCTGCAGCGGCCGCGTCAGCTGGAGCGATTGTGGGTTTTTCTTGGCGGCCTGACGACGCTCGCAATAGAGTCGCAGGTTGCGCCAGTGACGCCGATCGGCGGCGCCAAATTTTTCTTCCACGATGGTGCGCCAGCTCACCTCGGGGCGATAGGCTCGCGGTGCTCGAGCGTAGTCAAAACAAGTTGCCAACGGCATAAAGCTCAACTCTTGCTGCAACAATGGATTGTTCAGATAGCCGTAGACGTGTTGCGGTAAGCGCGGGTCGCGTCCGAGTAGCGGGCCGATGTGCAATTCGTCCGCCATCGATAGATCGTTAACCGGATAGTTGTCCCACAGGATCAATCGGCGAGCGATTCTCCTTTGGACTTTGCGAACATGCGCAAGAGAGATTTCCTTGGGAACTACCGCGGGCCCGGTCCACATGCACGCCACGTCCTGGGGCAGTGTTTCGGCGAGCTTCTCTAAAAAGTTGTCTTCGAAAGCGCCAAAGACGCGCGCCAGTAACGGATCGGGCGTGTAGTAGGAAGGGCAGATCCACCATTCGACGTCGTGCCATGAGCTCGGCTGATGCTCGACAATTTTGCCGAGCCAATTTCCCTCGGCGCGTGCCAGGCTATTGCAATATTGTCGCCGGTCGCGCGCCTGCGTGAGGCGCGAGGGAATGTCGTCGAATAACACGGCGAACGTGCGCACCCCGGCATCGTAAAAGCGCTGCGCCTTGCGCAGCAAGATGCGCACGGGCTCGTCGTCGGAGAAGCACAAACCGGCGCCCGGGTGAAAGCCATAGACAAATGCGATCTCGCTTCGCCGTGCCGTGCTAATGAGTCTGGTAAGCTCGCGCCATTGTTTCGGCGGGTAGGGAAAGCGCCAGCGCAGCCGATGGTAGGGATCGTCTTTGGGCGCGTATAGATAAGTATTCATGCCCCGGGCTTGGCCGAAGGCGAACAGGCGCTTGCGGTGCGCCATGCTCCAGAGCGGGCCGAAGAAGCCTTCGACGATACCGCGCCGCTGGAATGTTAAGGACCGTGTCATTTTCAGCGGGTAACTTTGGCACAGCTCGGCACGGCCCACAACCGGGCAAATTTTTGTTAGCGACGCGCTTGCGCTTGCGGACGATCGACGTAAATATCTAAGCGTTCATTATGTTTCTCGCCATCGTACTGTTGCTCGCACTGGCGCCGCCGCTGTGCGGCGCGCAATCGCCGACGGCGATGGTGCGCGTTCCTGCCGGCGCGTTTCTGATGGGCAGCAACGACGGCCCGGAGGATGAGCGGCCGCAGCACAGCGTTACTCTGGCGGAGTTTTTCATCGACCGCACGCCGGTGACCAATAGACAGTTCGCCGAATTCTTAGATGCACTCGGGCCGCGGGGAACGCAAGGAGAGAAGTACTACGATATCGACGATAACGATGCGCGGGTGCACCGGGTCGGCGGCAAATGGCGCGCGGATGCCGGGCATGAGAATCATCCCGTGGTGGAAACATCGTGGTTCGGCGCGTTAGCTTTTTGCCGGTGGGCTGGCAAACGTCTGCCGACGGAAGCCGAATGGGAAAAAGCCGCGCGCGGCAGCGACGGTCGTAAGTATCCCTGGGGCAACGAAGCGCCTGATCGCACGCGCGCTCACTTCGGCGCCGGTTGGAACGATCTGCGGCCGGTGGACGGCGCGCCGAAGGGCGCCAGCCCCTACGGAGTATTCGATATGGCGGGCAATGGGTGGGAGTGGGTGAGCAGCGCCTACCTGCCTTATCCCTACGATGCTAAGGATGGTCGCGAGGAGTTGAGCAAGGATCAGGTCCGCGGCACAAGAGGCGGTGGCCATGATTCGCGCCCCGATGAGCTAACGACGTCTCACCGCGGGCGCCAGGTGTCGCGCAATTTTCGCTCGGGCCATCACAACATCACCTTTCGCTGCGCGCGTTAAATTTTCGCAACCACCCATGCGCCTGGATCTGTTCATCGAAGGTATCCTCATCGGCTTCGTAGTTGCTGTCCCAGTGGGGCCGCTGGGGCTGCTGTGCATCAATCGTGCGCTCATGTTGGGACCGCTCTGCGGTCTGTTTTCCGGATTCGGTGTCGCCACGGCCGATGCGCTGGCCGCTGGCATAGCCGCGCTGGGCATAACGCTGATCTCCGGTTTTCTCATCGATCACCAGTTCTTGCTGCGGCTCATCGGCGGATTCTTTCTCCTCTATCTCGGCATCAAGATCTATCGCACGCCGCCGAAAATCGAGCCGCCGCCCAGCGGTGTCAATGGTTTACTAAGCGCCTACGTCACGACGTTCTTTTTGACTGTCACCAACCCGGTGACGATCTTGTCCTTTATCGCCATCTACGCGGGCTGGCAGGTGCAAAGTTTGCACGGCAACTACCCGGGCGCTGCGGTGTTGACGTTCGGTGTGTTTATCGGCTCCTCGCTGTGGTGGGTGGCGCTATATCTCGGGCTGACGGCGTTTCGCGAACGGTTTAGCTTGGAAATGTTGGGTTGGGTGCATAAAGTTTCCGGCGTCGTGATCGCTGCCTTTGGCTTGGTCGTGCTGTTGAGCGTGCCGGTGAAACAGCTCATGGGAGCCGGCTTCTAAGATGGATGTGCAGGAAAGCCGGGATGACCTCTCCGGCAGGTTCAATATTGCGCTCGCCAGTTTCTACGCGGCGCTTTGGCTGTTGCAATATTTCCTGATGCCGCTTTTTTTACTGCCCAAGGATCGTGGTTGGGCCTGGCTGCTCTTGCCACTGGCGCTGCTGAACAATCCCTATTGGAGCCTTTTGCACGAAGCGATCCACGATCTGTTTCATCCACAGCGTCAGCTTAATGCCTTCTTTGGCCGCATGCTGTCGGTGCTTTTCGGTTCGCCGTTTCGCATCCTGCGCTTGAGCCACCTTTTGCACCACAAGCTCAACCGCACCTTGGCTGAAGCCACCGAACCTTACGATGCCAGCAAGACCTCCTGGACACGGGCGTCGCTGGGCTACTATTTCCAAATCTTCGGCGGCTTATATCTTGGCGAATTGATGAGCTCGGCGTTGTTTTTTCTGCCCAAAGCGCTGCTGCGCCGCGTTAAGGATCGCTTCATCGATCCCAAGTCGGTCAGCGGCATCCTGATGCAAAGCTGGACCCAAGATGCCGCGCTGCGCGAGATTCGCCAAGACGGCGCGCTAATCCTGTTGTGCTTGGGCCTGGCTTTTTACTGCTATGGCGAGAATTGGCCGATGCTGTTGGGAGTCTCGGCCGCGCGCGGTTTTTTGATTTCGTTCTTAGACAACGTCTATCACTACCGCACGCCCATCGACGATGTTTTTTACGCACATAATTTGCGGCTTCCCGCGCTTGCGGCGAAGTGCTTGTTGAACTTTAATCTGCACGGCATCCATCATCAAAACCCGGCAATCCCATGGCACCGGCTGCCGGCGAGCTTCGCCCAACAAAGGGAAATATTTCATGGCAATTATTTTGCGGCGGCAGCCAGCCAGCTCGGCGGTCCGATTGCGGCAGAAAAGTTGGTGCGGCACTAAATGGACTTCTTGAACAGCAGCAGGGAGAACCATTCTTTAGCGTCGGTGAAGTGGCCGACGCTGTGTAGGCCGAAATAGCGAAACTGCTCTTGCAAACGGAGCGGGTCGAACTTGCGGCTGATCTCGACCAAGATTCTTTCATTTTTGTGCCAGTGAAAAGCTGAGCCGTAGCTGGGGAAGTGAATTTCCTGAGCCGCATTGGCGACGGCATACATTTCGATTTGGCTCCACTCCGGGTTGAACCACGAATGGTAGCGCATCTTGCTTGCGTCGAAGTTGCTGCCGGTCAGCCGGTTGATGTTGAGAAAGACATTTAGAATGAATTCGGCGGTGAGTCCCTTTGCGTCGGCGTAAGCCGGTTCCAGAGTGTTCACATCTTTTACGCGGTCGGCGCCGAGTAGCAGAAAATCATTGGGGCCCATGGCGTCAGCCAGCTCGCTAAAGAAGTGCACGAAGGCCGGCGGATTGAAATTGCCGATGGTGCTGCCGAGAAAAACGAACAGCGTCGGCAGCGCTCTGTCGATGCTGCCAAAGCCGGTCTCGTAACGGGAGTGCAGGCCGTGAAATTCGACGGCGGGAAATTCTCTGGCAACGGCGTCACGCGACGCCTGCAGCCCCGAAATGCTTACGTCGATGGGGGCGAAGATCGTGCGGCTGCGCTGGAGTGTTTGTGCGGTCAGCAAATGGACCGTTTTCTTGCTGAAGCCGGCGCCCAGCTCAACGATGCACTCCACCGGCGCCGCGGCGATGATTTTTTCGGCATCGCGCTCGAGGATGCTGTTTTCGGTGCGCGTCAGATAGTATTCCGGCAGCTCGCAGATTTGCTCGAACAGCTCGGAGCCGCGCTCGTCATACAGATGAAAGGCTTCCAACCAGCGCGGTTGGTCCCACAGGGTTTTCATGACTGAGCGCGCCGGATCTTCGATGTGATTCCCGCCCACCGGTGCCCAGATGGCCGGTTCTTCCGAATGCCATAATTGTTTTTGGCCCGCGGCAAAAAACTCGGGTTTGCATGTGATCGCGCTCATGCCTTGTTGACTATAGAGGATTTATCGCTGGATTGTCTAATCCACGTCGTGTTAAACCCTTGCACATGAGCGCCGAGCGCAGCATCGAGTTCGATCGTGTGAGTTTCCGCTTGCCCAACGGCAAGACTTTGCTCAGCGATCTGACGCTTGCGGTCAACCGCGGCGAGACGCTCGTGCTGCTGGGCCGCAGCGGCTCAGGAAAAACCACGACGATGAAGCTAATCAATCGGCTCATCGATCCGACGAGCGGTGAGCTGCGCATCGAAGGCAAGCGCACCGTCGAATGGGACGCCATTGCGCTGCGCCGCCGCATTGGCTATGTGATTCAAGAGATCGGGCTGTTTCCGCATCTTACGATCGAGGAAAACATCGGTGTCGTGCCGCGCCTGGAAGGTTGGCAGCCGGATAGGATTGCCAGCCGGGCGCGTGAGTTACTCGCGATGGTTGGCTTGGAGCCGGCACGTTTTGCTTCGCGTTATCCGAAGGAGTTGTCCGGCGGGCAGCGCCAACGCGTCGGCGTGGCGCGGGCGCTGGCCGCCGACCCGCCGATCATTTTGCTCGATGAGCCCTTCGGCGCCCTCGATCCAATTACTCGCCGCGAAATTCAGCAAGAGTTTCGCATGCTGCAGGAAAAGCTCCACAAGACCATGGTCTTTGTCACGCACGACATCGGCGAAGCTTTTATTCTTGGCACGCGCATCGCGCTCTTGAAGGATGGCGAGATGATTCTGCTCGGCCCGCCGGCGGAACTATTAGAATCGCCCCATTCCGAAGCGCGCGCGTTTGCCGACTGTTTTCGCGACGGTCAAACCGTGGGGAGACCGGCGTGAGCCTGCTAGAGTTTTTCAGCCACAACAGCGGTGAAGTCGTAACGCTGATCATCGAGCATCTGTTTCTCGTCGTGGTGTCAGTTGGCATTGCCGTCGCCATCGGCGTGCCGCTGGGGATTCTGCTAACGCGCAAGCCGGCGCTCAGCAAACCGATTCTCGGTTTTGCCAACATCATGCAGACGGTGCCGAGCTTGGCGCTGTTCGGCTTTTTGATTCCACTCAATCTGTACCTGTTTCACTTCAAGATCCTCGGTGGCATCGGCGCGCGCACGGCGATAGTTGCGTTGGTGCTTTATTCATTGCTGCCAATCATTCGCAACACGTTTACCGGTATCAGCAACGTCGATCCCGCCATCCGCGAGGCCGGACGCGGCATGGGCATGACCGACCGGCAATTGCTCTTTCAAGTGGAGTTGCCGCTCGCCCTCGGCGTAATCATTGCCGGCATCCGCGTCGCCACCGTGATTTGCGTGGGCACGGCGACCATCGCGGCGGCGATCGATGCCGGCGGGCTGGGCCGCTATATTTTTCGCGGCCTGCGCGCCAACGATAATACCTTGATACTCGCCGGCGCGGTGCCGGCGGCGTTGATTGCGCTCTGCGCCGATTTACTGCTCGGCTACGCGGAGCGGGCGATCTTACTGAGCAACGCGGTTAAACAAAACGCCAAAAAGGTTCTTTGGGCCGGCGGCGCCGTGGCCACCGCTGTGCTGCTGTTTGGCATTGTCACGGCGCTGCGCGCCGGGCCGGCGCAAAAAATCGTCGTCGGCTCGAAGGACTTCACCGAGCAAGTCATTCTCGGTGAACTGTTGGCTCAGGCGATCGAGGCCAAAACCGATCGCCAAGTGGTGCGCCGCTTCGATCTGGGCGGCAATCTCGCGCACGAAGCGCTGGTTGCCGGCGAAATCGATCTCTATGTCGAGTACACCGGCACCGGTCTGTTGGCGATTCTCAAGGAAAAGCCGTTGGCCGATCCACAGCAGGTCTACCGCCGGGTTCAAGCGGAATACTCTAAGCGCTTCAACGCCCACTGGACCGAACCGCTCGGCTTTAACAACACTTTTGCCATCCTCGTGCGCGGCGACGACGCGCGCAAGTTTAATCTTAAGACCGTCACCGACGCGGCGAAGATTTCCGCCCAGTGGCGCGCCGGCTTTGGGCAAGATTTCATGTCGCGCGCCGATGGTTACCCCGGCTTCGGCAAAGCCTATGGTTTTCACTTCCAAGAGATACGCGAGATGGATTTGTCGTTGACCTATCGCGCGTTGGCCGAGAAGCAGGTCGATCTGATTGCCGGTAACTCGACCGACGGACTGATAAGCCGCTACGGCCTATTTCAGTTGGATGACGACCGGCATTATTTTCCACCCTACGACGCGGTTCCGGTGGTGCGTCAAGCGGCGCTCGACAAGCATCCTGCTTTGCGTGGTTTGCTCAAGCAATTGGAAGGTGTTCTCAGCGTCGATGAGATGCGCAAGCTGAACTATGCGGTGGATGGCGAGAAGCGCCAACCGAAGGATGTCGTTCGCGAGTTTCTTGCGCGCAAGGGACTGCTACTCGATAGTAAAATTGCGCTTTTAAAATAGCCGCACATTATTGGCTCCGCCCGCGATATTTGTTATGTCAAACTAGGGCCAAAGTCGTAGCTTCTTTGCCCGGAAAGTGAGGAGAGGCAATGGCAAAGGTCAAAGGATTCATCGATGCCGATGGGCATGTGGTAGAGGCTGATCGCGAGCTGCTGGATTTCTTGCCGGGAAACTTCAAGGGTAGGGAGGATCTGCTGTCGTTTCCGTTTTTTCCCACGCTCGACGGTTTTCATCGCCAGGCGCGCCGTGTGATGGACGGCAAAGGCCGCTTCATCGCCAAGGCGAGCTTGAAAGAGTGGCAGGAATTTCTCGACGAAGACGAAATTGCCTGGTCAGTGCTCTATCCCACCACCGGGTTAACCTTCGGCCTGGTGCGTGACCCGGACTGGGCCTGCGCACTGGCCACCGGCTACAACAACTATCTCTACGAGACTTTCACCAGGCACGAGAAGCGCCTCAAGGGCATGGCGCTGATTCCGCTGCAAAATATTCCCGCGGCGGTGAACGAGCTGCGCCGCGCTATCAAAGAACTGGGCTTTGTCGGTGCTGTCTTGCCGGCCGTCGGATTACGCCATCCCTTCGGCGACGACAGATATTTTCCCGTATACGAATCCGCCCAGGAATTGGGCGCGCTGCTCGCGGTGCATGCGGCGCCGACGCAAGGCATTGGCGTCGACGGCTTCGACAAATTGATCGAAGTGCGCACGCTGAGCCACGGCTTTGGCCAGATGATCCAAGTGACCAGCATGGTCTACAACGGCGTGTTCGATCGCTTTCCGCGCCTAAAAGTCGCGTACGCCGAAGCCGGCTGCGGCTGGGTGCCCTACCTGATGGAACGGTTAGATTTGGAATACGAGCATCGCAGCGCCCAAGCGCCGGCCTGCAAGGTTCTCCCGTCGGAGCATTTCAAGAGCGGGCGCATCTTCATCCACTGCGAGCTGGAAGACCGCTGCATCCACCAGATCGCCGACGGGCTGCGCGACGATATTTTGTTTTGCGCCAGCGATTTCCCGCACGAGCCGCGCCGCGAGTTTCGCGAGAACATCGAGCGCTTCATGGCGCGCGAAGATGTCAGCGCCGAGACCAAACATAAGATCTGCTTCGAAAATCCCAAGCGCATGTATCCGCTGGCGTGAGCCAACGCGCGGGCGCCGTACGTGAGCGAGAAGGGTCTGCAGGCGGTGATCGATTTCATCCGCCAGCGCAAGCCGCACACGCCGAATGTAAAAGCCGCCGAGTTCATGGAAAACCGGTTCAGCAAAGAACTCGATGACAGCGGTTTTATTAAAGGGCTATATCGCTAGATAAATGTGTTGTTTCAGTTAAAGACGTCTTTAGCGGAAAACTTGTGACGATCGAACCATTGTGGCTTCTTGCGGTGAATTGCCTTGCAGGACTTAACCCTGCCTTGTTGAATCAATACCTACCTGGCTGTTCTTGATCAGCTGGGCGTAAAATTTGATGCAGCGTTCGTAGTCTTCCAGTGCGATGCGCTCGTCGACGCCGTGGTAGCGCTGCGCGTCGTCTGGTTTCAACCGGATTGGCACAAAACGATAGATGTTTCGGCTCAAGCTGGCGTAGTGCCGTGAGTCCGTGGTGGCGACGAGTAAAGCGGGCGCAAATAATACGTCAGGCGCCACTTGCTTGAGGCTGCGTTGGATCAAGGTAAGGCCGGGCGCAGCGGGGTTCGATATGGCCGATGGCTCGGCTTGAGTCTTGAACGGGGCGATTTTTACATTCGGGTCCGCCACCACGTGGCGCACGTGATCGATGACACTTCCAATGCTATCGCCGGGAAGAATGCGATAGTTCATAACGGCGCGGGCATGATCGGCTAGAACGTTCTCACTGAGACCGCCGCGAAACACCGTGGCTGCCTGGGTTGTTCGAACGATGGTATTCGTCAGCGGCGACTGGGCTAACTGCCTCTGCACTAACGGGCTGAACAACCAAAGATTTGCCAGAATCATTGTTTGCGGCCATGCCATTTCCGGTGCCAGAAACTCGAACATCTGCTCGGTGGGCAGGGTGATGCGCGTGGGCATCGGTTGGCGCTCCAGCCGATCGATGGCGCTGCTTAAGATGCCGATCGGCGTGCGCGCCGGCGGCGCCGATGAATGACCGCCGCTGCCGCTCACTGTCAGTTCCAGGCTGAGGTAGCCTTTTTCGGCGATGCCGATCAACGCCACCGGGCGATCGGTGTTTGGAATGATGCCGTCGGTGATGTTGAGGCCTTCATCGAGGATGAATTCGAACTCCAGGCCGCGCGCCTTCAGTCGTGCAGCAATCGCCGCGGCGCCGTTGTGTCCGCCGATTTCTTCGTAGTGGCCGAAGGCGAAGTAGATCGAACGCGCGGGCTGGAACCCGCTCTTCAGCAGCGCTTCGACCGCTTCAAGCATTGCTAGGAGGCTGGATTTATCGTCCATGGTGCCGCGGCCCCAAACGTAACCGTTGGCGACAACGCCCGAGAACGGTGGGTGGGTCCAACGCGATGCGCTCGTCTCATCCGCCGGCACGACATCTTGGTGCGCCAGCAACAGAATCGGATTGAGAGCCGGATTGCTGCCTTGCCAAATGTAGAGCAAGCTATGCTCGGCAATTTTTTCTCTCGCAAGCGTCGCGTGCAGAAGCGGAAATGATTTTTGCAGTAACTCATGCAGTACTGAGAAGGCTTCGGCTTGGCCTTGTGGCGGCGCGACCGTGCGAAATTGGATCGCCGCGCTGAGTCGCTTGCTGGCTGATGCTGAGTCAACGGCGATCGACTCGGTTGCCGCCGTGCTGATTTGTCGCGAGCGCAACGACAGCGTGCGTATCGTCAGGATAGGGCTGAGGCTTGCCGCCAAAACCAAGATGATAAGCCAGAGTCGTTTCATTGCGGTGCGACGAGTAGCCCGGCGCGTTGTCAGCCTAGTGCCGATAGCTCCAAGACTTCCATGATGTGGCTGTTCCACTTGATCCAGCCGAACAGTTGAACTCTGGTACCCGCCGGCGGTAAGCCATTGCTGCGTGATTCGCTGAAGCGACACCACACGTCCCGTTGGTCTTCCAGGCGCACGCAAAAGAACCCCGCTCCAGGATGATTTTCTTTTACCTTGCCCTCGTATGATACGGCCAAGCCAAAGCGGCGGTAAAGCAATCTCAAGTAGAGGTCCGGTGCATTGTCGGCCGCCACGAGATCGCCGCCGGCCGGATCGGCATCGGCGGCTAACCAATAGCCTCGATTACGATCAATGATGACCAAGGTCTCCTGCGGCAAGCCAGCACCGTCGTATACCGCCGCGCCGGTAAGCCGTAATTTCTTGAGGTAGTCGATGTCGTCAATTTTTTCGGCGACTAGATCGAGGCTGCCGTGGCCGCGCCGTGCCGCCAGAAGCCGCAAGCCTTCGAGCATGGGCTCTGGCAATGGCTTTTTGAAATAGGCGATCGCGTGGTCGGCCGATTCCACTTTGGCAACGAGGTCGCGTAGCGATATTCGCAGGCTCATCTTCGGTTGGGTCAGTATTTCAAGTGTCGTGGCCATTTGAAACGACCGACAAAATAATTCAAGCGGGTCTGACACTACTCAGACGCATAACTCTCTGCTAAGAACGGTGCCCGTACGAAACGAGGGAGAAGCCATGGGCGCCTTAGATCAGCCGATATTGATAGCCAACAGCAACTACCACGAGCTTTGGCGCGGCCATCGATCAGATGATCTGCGAGCTCTTGCCCAAACACGGCATCGATCCGCAGTAGGATGTCGTCCTGCGCGCCCTTGAACCCACGCCGGCGCGCATCAGCGCGTCGATGGCCGGCTCCATCGACGCCGCAGTGCTGAACCAACTGGACAGTTTGATCGCCAAAAATAACGGCTACAATGAGCTGTTGTTTTATGGCGATCATCTCGAGTTTGTCACCGCCGGCGTGGCGGTGGCGGAAAAGCGGTTCGTGCTCGTTGACTTCAAGGCGCCGATGATTCCATCCGGCCTGCAAAATTTTGTTGAATCGCTGCGCAAAGTTTTTTATACATTTCCTGTTATGGCCGAGTTCGCCAATTCCAAGGACGGCGCCAACAAGATGATGCTGGGCTTCATCGTGCGCCGCTGTGCTGCCGACTTGGGCCATAAGCCCACCCCCGAGGAGTTTGTCCGTTGGGCCAACTACCAGAAACAGAACGGCAAGACCTATTGTTTGTTCGGCAAAGAGATTTCGGCTTCGGTCGCCAAAGTCATGTTCGCGCAACCGGGGCGCATGGTGACCGTGAGTGCCGAGGGACTCGAACGGCTGTGGAAATTCTCCGGGCGCTAGCCTGAACGATCTTCAGCGGGAATTAGGAGAGCTGCGATGGACCAACAGGTCAGACGAATCGATGCGCGCTTCGGCTTGAAATTGACTGAGGAGGAAATTCAGCGGATTGCGCGCGAAGCCGAGGCGCAGGAAAAAATCGTGCAGGCGCTCTACGAGGTCGATCTCGGTGAAACGCGGCCGGTTATCGGCCTCAGCAAACGGCCAAGGGTGGTGCGGACTAAGCGGGGGCGCAAATGAGCACGCTGCAAGTCGATGGTGCGACTATTACTGCCCTGGCGCCGCAGATCAAAGCCAAGAAGCTCTCGGCGGTGGCGTTGACCGAGAGTTTTCTCGCTCGTATTCATGCCGTTAATCCAGCCCTCAATGCCTATCAAACCCTGACCGAGAACGAGGCGTTAAATCAGGCGCGCAAGCTCGACAAAGAGTTGCGCGCCGGAAACTGGCGCGGGCCGCTGCACGGCATACCGTTTTCGATCAAAGATAATCTGGCGACCCGCGGCGTGAAAACGACCGCCGGTTCGAAGCACTTGGCGAATTGGCTGCCCGACTTCGATGCTACGGTGGTCGAGCGGCTCAAAGCTGCCGGCGCCGTGTTGCTCGGCAAGACCAACATGCATGAGTGGGCGTCGGGCAGCACGACGATCAACCCCTATTACGGCACGACGGCCAATCCCTGGGACAAGACCCGCATTGTCGGCGGATCGAGCGGCGGCTCGGCGGCCGCGGTGGCGGCGAGTCTGTGCCTCGGTTCCATCGGCACGGACAACGCCGGCTCGGTGCGCAACCCGGCGGCGCTGTGCGGCGTAGTCGGCTTGAAGGCGACTTTCGGACGGGTCAGCCGCTATGGCGGCGTGCTTGGCACCGGCGGTTTTTCCACCGACCAGTTTGGGCCGTTGGCCAAGACGGTGCGCGATTGCGCGCTCATCCTGCGGCCGATCGCCGGCCATGACCCGCAGGATCCGTTGAGCTCCGGCGAAACTGTGCCCAACTATGTCAGCTCGCTTGGTAAGCCAGTGAAAGGTTTGCGCGTCGGTGTGATCGGCGGTTACTTCGATGACTTGATGAGCCGAGAAGTGAAAAGTGTCTTCGACGCGGCGCTGCGGCAGCTCAAGACGTTGGGCATGAAGATTGTCGAGATCAAAATTCCGCACATGGATTTGATTCCGGCGGTGCAGTTGGCCACCAGCCGGGTGGAAAATGTCGCGACGGCGCACGAACATCTGCGCAACGCGCCGCGCGATTTTAGCCCGGCGCTGCTCTATCGCCACGTCAAAGCGTTGATGATGCCCGCCGACGTGTACATGACGGCGCAGCGGGTGCGGCGCTTGATCTGCGACGAGTTCGACGCCGTGCTGGCGAAGGTCGACGTGATTGCCGCGCCGACGGTGGGCTTGCCGGCCGAAACGGTGGAGGAGAGCCGCCAAGGCTTCGTCATGGTGGACGGCGAGAAGGTCGCGCTTGCGGAAGAACGCGGCAATCGCGGCACGTTGTGCACGATACCTTTCAATGTGACCGGCTTGCCGGCGCTGAGTCTTTGTTGCGGCTTTTCCAGCAACGGGTTGCCGATCGGCATGCAGATCGTTGCTGGAGCGTTCGAGGAGGGGTTAATTTTTCA
Organism: Deltaproteobacteria bacterium; assembly: GCA_016874755.1. NCBI lineage: Bacteria > Pseudomonadati > Myxococcota > Myxococcia > Deltaproteobacteria bacterium. The sequence continues at coordinate 49,754 of VGTH01000007.1, forward strand.
AGTTGGGCATGCGTACGAGCTGGCAGCGGGGTGGTATCTGAGAAAGCCGGCGCTGTGAATAATGCAAAGTGCAAGGGGTAAGGGCTGGGGCGGGAAATAGCCGGGAGCAGGGGGCTTGGAGCAGGGAGTTCGATGCGAGGTGGGATGTTGATGCATTTTCTATCGAAGTTTGTTTTTGTCGGGTTGCTGTTGCAGGTGAGCTGGAGCGTTGATGGTTTCGCGCAGGGCCGCGACAAGCTGCGGTTCGGCTACGCGGCGCGCGCGGTGGCGCACTCGGTTCCCTACGTCGCCAAGGAAGCCGGGTTCTTCGCCGAAGACGGAATCGATGCCGAGATCATCCATACCGCCGGTTCGATTGCGCCGATGGCGCTGGCGGCCAATGAAGTCGACATGACGTTGATGTCGGCGTACTTGATGATTCCAGTCGCCTCGCAGAACAAAGATATCGTTATGCTGGGTGGCTTTTCGCGCTACGCCACGATGGTGTTCGTCGCGCGGCCGGAGATCAAAAGCGCGCAGGACCTAAAAGGCAAGATCGTCGGCATCCAGCGCCCCGGTGACGCCTATGAAAAAAGCGCGCGTTTTGCTTTGAAACATCTTGGCTTGGACGCCGACAAAGATATCAAGATGCTCGCGCTCGGCAGCAACGACGTCATGTTCGGTGCCCTGCAAACGGGCAGAGTGGCAGCGACGGTGCTGTCGCCGCCGGGAACTCTTTTCGCGCGCAAAGCAGGCATGAATTTCATGGTCGATCTGACTGATCTGAAGGTGGAGTATCAAGGTTCGACGATCACCAGCCGGCGCTCGTTGGTGCAAAAAAATCCGGCGATGCTGACGCGCGTGCTGCGCGCCATGGTGCGCGGCGTGCACTTGTTCAAGACGCGCAAGGAGGACACCATGCGCATTCTCGGCAAGTTCCTCGGCACGCAAAACCGCGAGGGGCTTGAGGAGTCTTGGGAATGGGCCGCGAAGATGCCGGCAAAACCGTACGCGGTGGAGAGCGCCGTCCAGGCCGTCATCGACCATTTAGCCGAGAGCCAACCGAAATTCGCTCACTATAAGCCCACGGAATTCATCGACGCGCGGCTGCTGACGGAGATCGACAAGAGCGGGTTCATCGATAAGCTCTACGCGGGCTCGGCAAAAGGAAAATAATTCGAGTCGGAAACAACCACGAAACAGACGAAGGACACGAAAAATAAAACCCTTAGCTCGGCTATTTTCGTGTGTTTCGTGATTTTCGCGGTTAAAAGTGGTTTGATAGTTTCCCGATGTTACGCGATCGAGATCAAGGGCAGTTTAAGCTCGTCGCCGATTTCAAACCGCAGGGCGATCAGCCGCAAGCCATCGACAAGCTGGTTGCCGGCGTCCAGGCCAACAAGAAGCATCAAGTGCTGCTCGGTGTCACCGGCTCGGGCAAGACGTTTACCATGGGCAATGTTGTGGCGCGCACCAACAAGACGACGCTGGTGATCGCGCCCAATAAGACCCTCGCCGCGCAGCTCTACAATGAATTTCGCACGTTGTTTCCGGACAACGCGGTGCGCTATTTCGTCAGCTATTACGATTACTACCAGCCGGAAGCCTACGTCCCGTCGACCGACACCTATATCGAAAAGGATTCGTCGATCAACGATGAAATCGACAAGCTGCGCCACTCGGCGACCAAGGCGCTGCTCGAACGGCGCGATACGTTGATCGTCGCCAGCGTGTCGTGCATCTACGGTCTCGGTTCTCCGGAAGCTTATTTTGACTTGATGGTCTATCTGGAAGAGGGGACGACCATCAACCGCGATCAGATGCTGCGCAAGCTGGTCGACATACAATACCAGCGCAGCGACTACGATTTTCACCGCGGCACCTTTCGCGTGCGCGGCGATATCGTCGAGATTTTTCCGGCCTACGAAGACAGCTCGGCGCTGCGGGTCGAATTTTTCGATGAGACCATCGAGACGATTCAGGAGATCGACCCGATCCGCGGCAAAGTTCTGCGCCGGGTCGACAAAGCCTGCGTCTATCCGGCGAGCCACTACGTCACCGGCGAAGATCGCATGAAGAAGGCGATCTTGGGCATACGCCTGGAGCTCAAAGAACGGCTGAAGGAATTACAGGAGCAAAAGAAGCTGCTCGAAGCGCAGCGGCTGCAGCAGCGCACGCTTTACGATCTGGAGCTGCTCGAAGAGATGGGTTTTTGCCCCGGCATCGAAAACTATTCGCGCCATTTGACCGGCCGCAATCCCGGCGAGCCCCCGCCGACGCTGCTGAGCTACTTCCCCAGTGACTTTTTGCTGATCATCGACGAGAGCCACGTCACCGTGCCGCAGATCGGCGGCATGTATCGCGGCGACCGCTCGCGCAAGGAAACCCTGGTCGAATACGGCTTTCGCCTGCCGTCAGCGCTCGACAATCGGCCGCTCAACTTCGATGAGTTTTCTGCTTGCGTGAGCCAGACGATCTACGTCTCGGCCACGCCGGCCAACTACGAAATGGAGCAGAGCCGGCGCATGGTCGTCGAACAGGTGATTCGGCCCACCGGTTTGATGGACCCAGAAATCATCGTGCGCCCGGCGCGCACCCAGGTCGACGACCTGCTGGGCGAAATCCGCAAACGGGTCGAGCGCAACGAGCGCGTGCTCGTGACCACTCTGACCAAGCGCATGGCCGAGGATCTCACCGATTATTATCAAGATCTCAACGTCAAAGTGCGTTATCTTCACTCCGACATCGAAACTCTGGAACGCGTCGAAATCATACGCCAGCTGCGCACCGGCGAGTTCGATGTGCTGGTGGGCATTAACCTGTTGCGCGAGGGACTCGATTTACCGGAAGTGTCGTTGGTGGCGATTCTCGATGCCGACAAGGAAGGCTTTCTCCGTTCCGACCGCTCGCTCATCCAAACCATCGGCCGCGCCGCGCGCAACGTCAACGGCAAAGTGATTCTCTACGCCGACGGCATGACCGATTCGATGCAGCGGGCGATGGGTGAGACCGACCGTAGACGGGCTTTGCAAGCGGCCTACAACAAGAAATACAAAATCACACCTCAGACGGTCATCCGCGCCCTCGGCTCGCCGCTGGTAAAGATTTACGACGCAGACTACGTCGATGTGCCGTTGGCAGCGGAATCCGGTGCAAAGTACGGTGCTAAAGAAATTACGCGTAAGCTGCGCCAGCTCAAAAAGGAGATGCAGGAAGCGGCGGCTAATTTAGAGTTCGAGCGCGCCGCAGAGCTGCGCGACCAACTGCGCGCGTTGGAGGCAAAGGATCTGGCGGCGCGTGACGCAACGCCGGTGGCGAGCGAGGATTAACCCTGGTTTGGTTCAGACTGTCTAACCGCGGCGGTACCGCCGCGAGGCTCCCTTTCGGTGCCCTCATGAAAGATCGTGGCGACAAAGAAAACCGCGATCAGAACGCCGCTAAAAGCGTATATGACGAACGGTTGCATGGAACCGTTCGAGTCGATGTAATCACCCCATTGAGCCATGAAACCGAGATAGTAGGTAAACAGGTAAGTGATCAGCAGGCAGATCTTTACGCGGTTCCACAGTAGAAACGGCAGCATGGCAGCGATGAAGAAAAGTACCTGCCAGATCGGAATGGCCTGGGTGAAGATGGCGTAGTCGAACATGAAGTTCTCCAGTGAGGGCTGTTGGAATGGGGAGTGAAAATCCAAAAGCCATGCCAGAAGTACGGTCCTTTAATTCGCTGCCCTTGGACGTAGCGGTGGTAAAATTGGGAACAGTAGCGGGAGACTCGGAAACTTGATTGACAAAAAGCTGTTGCGTTAACAGTTTTCGTCATCGAAAATTTGTCCAATTAGAACCAAAAATGAGCGCAGGGGCAGAAAAACTGGCTAGTTTGCCGACACGTCCGGGCGTCTACTTGATGCGCGACAAAGGCGGCAAAGTGATCTATGTCGGCAAGGCCAAAGACCTGCGCGCCCGTGTGCGGGCCTATTTCAACAACGCCGATGAGCGCTCGCAGATTCAGTTTTTGGTGCGGCGCATCGAAGACATCGAAACCCTGGTGACCAGCAGCGACAAGGAAGCGCTGATCCTGGAAAACAACCTGATCAAGCAGTACAAGCCGCGCTACAACATCCGCCTCAAAGACGACAAAAGTTACCTGAGCATCAAAGTGACCACCCAGCACGCCTGGCCGCGCATCTACGCGACGCGTAAGATAGTTAAGGACGGCAACCGCTACTTTGGGCCGTTTTCGTCGGCGCTGGCGGCGCGTGAAACCATCGATATCATCGAAAAGCACTTCCTGCTGCGCAACTGCACCGACCATAACTTCAAAAATCGCAGCCGGCCTTGTCTGCAATATCAGATCAAGCGCTGCTGGGCGCCCTGCGTGCTGCCCGTGGGTAACGATGACTATCGCGAGCAGGTGCGCCAAGCGATGCTGTTCATCGAAGGCCGCCAGCATGAGCTGATCGCCGAGTTGAAGCAGCGCATGCAAGAAAAATCCGACGCGCTGGAATACGAAGCCGCGGCCAAGCTGCGTGACCAAATCCAAGCAGTGGAGAAGACCCTCGAAAAGCAGCGCATGGTGTCCCACTGGGGCAACGATCAGGACATTTTTGGTCTTTATCGCGAAGGCGGTTTCATCGAAGTCCAGGTGCTGCTGGTGCGCCAAGGCAAGCTGACCGGTAATCAAGCCTACTCGCTGCAAGACTTGGAATTCCCTGACAGCGAGATTCTCGGTTCACTGCTGACCCAATTCTATCAAGGGCAGCGCTTTGTTCCCGATGAGATTCTTTTGCCGGCGGAACTCGATGACGCCGAGGTGCGCGAAGAATATTTGGCCGAGCGCAAAGGCAAGAAGGTCGAGATTCTGTTTCCGCAGCGCGGCGACAAGCGCCAACTGGTCGAGATGGCCGCTGAGAACGCCCGGCAAAGCTTTGCCGACCGCCACGATCAAGAAAAGGCGCGCGAGAAGATGCTGCTCGATCTGCAGAGCCAACTGCGCTTGAAACACTTTCCGCGGCGCATCGAGTGTTATGATATCTCGACGATTCACGGCGCCCATGCGGTGGGCTCGCGGGTGACGTTTATCAACGGCGAGGCGGATAAGAATCACTATCGCCACTATCGCATTCGAACCATTGGCGCCGAGTCGGGCGGCGATGACTTCGGCATGATGCTGGAAGTGTTGAAGCGCCGCTTCGATAAGCAAGACAAAACCAACGACAGCGACGCAGAGGAGAGCGACTTTCCCGATCTGGTCGTCGTCGACGGCGGTAAAGGACAGTTGGCGATGGCGATCACCGCGCTTGCCGAGGTGGGCGTCGAAGGCATCGATACCATCGGTCTAGCCAAGGACCGGGTCGAGGCGGCGCCGCGCAGCGCGGAGATTCAGCGCTCCGAAGAACGCGTTTTTCTGCCGGGACAGAGCAATCCCATCGTCCTCAAGCGCAACTCCAACGCCTTGTTTCTGCTGCAACAGGTGCGTGATGAGGCGCACCGATTTGCCATCACCTACCATCGCAAGCTGCGCTCGAAGCAGACGATCTATTCGGCCCTCGACCGCATCCCCGGTGTGGGCGGCGCGCGCAAGCGCGCGCTCTTGCGCGCCTTCGGCAGCGTCAAAGCGATCGAAGCGGCGAGCCTCGAAGACTTGTTGAAAATCCCCTCGGTCAATGAAAAGCTGGCTCGCGAGATTTTGCAGTCATTGCGTACGACACCCATGAGCGAGCAGCAAGATGACCGAGGACGACCACCGTCCTCCTGACGGTCGAAACCTAATCCACCATCCTTCGGTTTGGCTGGTGTCGGCGACGCTGGCCTTGCTGGTTGGCCAAGCGGCGGCCGTCCCGTCATGGTCCGCGCCCACAAGCGCGGCCTACGGGCTCCTGGCCCCTGTGCCGCTGTTGTTGGCGCGCCGCTGGCGGCGCTGGGGCGCGTTAGTGATTCTCGTTGGTGTGGCGTTTGCCCTTGGCTATGTGCGCCATCGCGAATTGCTCCATCCCGAATTTTCGTCCGCCCATCTCCGCTCCGTTATGACGCGCCACGAGTCGCTGTATCTCGAAGGGGTACTGCGCCAGGAACCGGAGAAACTGCCCAATCGCACGCGCTGGCTCGTGCGCGCCGAGGCGCTCTGGCATCCCACCGGCTCGGAGGAGGTCGAGGGCAACTTATTAATCTCGGTTCGCACGGTTCGGCGCGATTGGCGCTACGGCGATCGGGTGCGACTGACCATCAAACCGAGTTTGCCGCGCGACAGCGGCAACCCCGGCGGCTTTAACTACGCCGCCTATCTTGCCGATCGCGAGATCTACGTCACCGGCTATCTCGACAACGATGGCGAAGTGCAGCTGGTGAAGCGGCAAGTGGGCGGGCTGCGCGTCACGATCGAATCGTTACGGCGCGATATTCGCCGGTTCATCCAGCGCCAGTTGTCGCCGGAGAACGGGCCGCTGCTCAAAGCTCTGGTGGTCGGCGACATGGGCGAGATTCCCAAAGACGTGCGCAATAATTTCACGGCCGCCGGCGTGAACCACGTGCTGTCGATTTCCGGGTTGCACGTCAGCATGCTCGGACTGTTGGTTTTCGCATTGATCCGCTTTGGCCTGGGCTTCAATACGTATCTTTTGCTGCGTTGGAACCTGCTGAAGCTCGCGACGTTCTTTTCCTTTTTTGCGGTGGTTTTCTACACCGCCTTGGCCGGCGCCCAAGTGCCGACGCTGCGCTCGGCGATCATGATCGGTGTCTACGAGCTAGCGATCCTGCTCGACCGCGAAGAGGAAGTGATGACTAGCCTAACGTTGGCGGCGTTGTTGATCGCGCTGATTTGGCCCGGTGTAATTTCCGATATTTCGTTTCAGCTATCGTTCTTGGCGGTCTTGTTCATCGCCTGGGGCATGCGCAAAGCGATGGAATGGGTGCCCAAGCCTGAGAAAGATTTGCTGCCCCAGGAGAAGAGTTGGGTCAAAGATTACCTGCGCAAGATCGGTTTGCAGTTTCTCGTGCCGCTGATGGCCACGCTCGGCACCGGGCCGTTGATCGCGCATTACTTCGGCCACCTGTCGCTGGCCGGTCTTATTTCGAATCCGCTGATTGTGCCTTTGACGGGCTTCGTCGTCGTGCCGCTGGGTCTGCTCATCGGCATTTGTGCCGTGGTGGCGCCGGCCGCCGCGACTCCGTTAGTTTGGCTGGCCGAACGGCTAACAGCTTTGACCACCTGGTTGGTGCAAGTCTTGGCCAACTTGCCCCTCGCCAATCTCAGCGTGCCGGCACCTAATCTTTATGAAGTGGCGTTACTCTACGCCTTGTTTATTGCGGTATTGTTGCTGAAGACCTACCGCACGGCGATCGTGGCTGTGCTGCTTGTGCTGGGCGTTCTCGGTGCCGACGTTCTCTATTGGCGCGGTGAACGGTGGCAGCGGCGCGAGTTGCGCGTGACGCACTTGAATGTCGGCCAGGGCGACGCCGCGGTGATTGAATTTCCCGGCTCGAAAGTGCTTGTGCTCGACGCTGGCGGCACGGCCGTGGGCGATTTCGACACCGGCGAAAGCATTGTCGCGCCGTTTCTGCGCTCGCGCAAAATTCTCAAGGCCGACTATCTCATGGTCAGCCACGCGCGCATCGATCATTACGGCGGCATGCGTGCGCTGGTCAAAGAATTTTCACCGGAGGAATTTTGGTCCGGCCCGGCGACCAGCAAACTTGGCCGCTTTGAAGAACTCGATGACGCGGTGGAACGGGCCGGCATTAAACGAATCAAGCTGAGTAGTGAAGCCCCTTGCCGGATCATCGAAGCGGTGAAGCTTTGCACGGTCTATCCAGGTAGCGATGGCGGCGATGATCGCTCGGTGGTCCTGCGCCTGGAATTCGGCAAAGCGAGCTTTCTATTCGCCGGCGACATCGACAAGCGCGACGAGCGCGCGCTGCAGGGGAACCCAAAGGCCTTGCGCGCTGCCATTCTCAAGATCCCGCGCCATGGCAGCGCCACGGCGAGCAGCGATGAATTCATCGGCGCGGTAAAACCACAGCTCGCCGTCCTGTCGAGCAGCGGCCGCGGTCCAGGCGCGGCCAAGCGCGATGAGTTGCTGGAGCGCTACCGCCAAACCGGCGCGCAGCTATTGCGCACCGACGAAGATGGCGCCATCATTCTCAAAACTAACGGGGAGTCGCTGCAGTTCGAAACCTACAAGAGCGGCAGAAGGGGCACCATCGATTTCTAAATTATGCCTTACACTCTCTCGCATCCGGCAGCCATTCTGCCGATCTGGCACCTGAGCCAAAATCAAACGCGTCTTGCTATTTGGCGGTTTCTTCGCCGCGGGCGGCATCCTCAATGGGCTGCGTTTTGCTCACGGAGGGTGCAGTTACTTCGTGGTTGGCGGTGGGGTCGGGGTGATTCTCACTTTGACAATGGTGGTGTTAGCACTCGGCTGGAGCCAAGCCCGTGTGTCGGTAAGTTCGCGCTGAACTGTAGAGGCGATGTAGCCGCGCATCGCCCCTACAGCTGTGTCGGATGAACGTTACAGCGCCTTTAATTCCTCGATGTAGTCTTTGAAGCCCGCGACGATGTCATAGTCCGGCGTCCAGCCCAGGACTTCTTTCGCCTTTGCAATCACCATCGGCTGCTTGGCCGAGCGCGGTTTCGGGCCTGGCGTAATTTCGACCTGCAGCTTGGGCAGCAGCTTTTCTGCCGTGGCGACGAGATCGTCAAACTTGATGACGACGCCGGTGCCGATGTTCAACGTCACCGGATCTTTCAACGGTGTGGTCGCGGCTTTGTCGAGGGCGCGGCCTAGGTCTTTGTAATAGACGTATTCGAAATCGCGGGCGACCTCCTGGGAGATTTTCACCACGCCGCCTTTGATGCCGGTCTGCAGCATGTTCTGCACCATCTCGCCGCCGCCCGAGCCGCCGGCGAAGTGGCCGACGCCGTAGACGTTGGCCAGGCGCAGCACGATCAGCTCGAAGCCGAACATTCTCTGATAGGCTTCGACCATCAATTCTTTGGCGACTTTGGAATTGCCGTAGGCTTCGCCCGGGCCGCGGCGGAAGTCCTCGCCAAGCGGCGTCGGTTCGCCTTGCCGGCGGTCGTAGACACCAAAGGTGCTGATCTGGATCAACCGCTTCACGCCGCACAGGCGGACGGCCTCGGCAACGTTGATCGTTCCCATGACGTTGATCTGCAGGCCGGCGTAGATCGGGTTGCCAACCTTGCCGCCGATCAGGCCGGCGGTGTGCAGCACGGTGTCGCATTTGTGTTTCTGAATGGTTTCGATCAGCGACGGCAAATCGCGAATGTCGCGCTGCACCACCGTGACGTTTGCTGTGCCGAGTTTGTTCGCCAGGAAGTCTTTGCGCGGCGCCATGTCATAGAAGACGACGCTCTCGCCGCGTTTGAGCGCGTTTTGCGCGTAGGACGTGCCGACCAGGCCAAGACCGGTCACTAGAGTTGTGCCCATGGGTTGCCTCCAAATGCTTAGGTTAACTGACCCATACTGCAAACGGGGAATGCCTGCAAGGTTTCGGGTTTCGAGTTCCGAGTTTCGGGTTTGCGCTCGGTTCGGATCCGGGTTGAACTCGAAACCCGAAGCTCGAAACGGCATTCTCCCGTTGCATCGAAGCCAGGTCACGTTGTATAGGCAAAGAACGACCAGGTAGAGACTATTCGTCAGACAAAGAAGGAGAACGCCATGCAAGGTGTAGTTGACGCCGATACTCATATTGCCGAGCCCGAAGCGATGTGGAAATTGATCGATGAAAAGATGGCGCCGCGCCGGCCGGTGTTGGTCGGCTTGCCAGAAGACACCTGGTTCGGCGAGCGCAACGCGCTGTGGCTGATCGACGGCAATATTTTTCCCAAGCCGGCGGGGAAAGGCAGTTATCGGCTGGTGACGCCCTCGGCGCAGAAAGCCGAGGCCGTGCGCGGCGATATTACGATCGGTAGCCGGGAGGTTGCCAACGTCGAAGCGCGCATCAAAGACATGGACCGCTTGGGCGTCGATGTGCAGGTGATCTATCCGACGCTGTTCTTGGTTTACATTACCGACGATCCTGAACTGGATACGGCGTTGTCGAAGGCTTACAACAGCTGGCTGGGCCAGGCCTGCGCTAAATCCAACGGCCGTCTGAAATTCGTCGCGGTGCTGCCGCTGCGCTCGATTCCCGAATCGTTAAAGGAAATGAAGCGGGCTAAAGACCTTGGCGCTGTCGGTGTTTTCTTCCGCGGCATCGAGGGCGACAAGACCATCGATCATCCCTATTTCCATCCCGTCTACGAGCTCGCCGAAAAGTTAGATTTGGCGATCTCGATTCATACCGGCTCCGGCGCGCCCTGGATGCTGCCGTACTTTGAGCATGCGCGTAACCATACCTTCGCGCACGGCCGCGCACTGCCGATCATGGCCTTCAGGGATATCGTCGCCAACCGCATTCCGGAAAAGTTTCCTAAGCTGCGCTGGGGCTTTATCGAAGCTTCAGCCGGCTGGGCGCCGTTCATGGTGCATATCTTGCGGCGGCTCTTCAAAAATCGGCCGAAGTACCAGAACAGCCAGGAGCTGTTTCGCGACTACAATCTTTTCATCGCCGCCGAAGCCGACGAGGACATTCCGTATCTTGCCAAGTGCATCGGCGAAGATCACATCGTCATCGGCTCAGACTACGGCCACAACGATCCATCGGCGGAAGAGAAATTGGTCGAGAGCTTGCAGAAACGCGAAGATATTCCGGAGCCGTTTGCACGCAAGATTTTGTGCGAGAATCCGCGGCGGCTGTACGGCTTGAACTAGCCGGAAAGTTTCTCGCGCAGAGCACGCAGAGGCCGCAAAGAAAGAATTTTTAGGGGCGGCGACCGGTGGGTTGCCCGTGCCCTCACCCTGGTCCCCTCCCATGGAAAACTGTGTCGCAATGTCATTCTGAGCCGAAGGCGAAGAAGCTGCTTCACGCGCCTGTGCGCAAAGCAGATCCTTCGCTACCGCTCAAGATGACAAGAGCGAGAAATTTCGTGTTGCAACACAGTCTCGGGGGCGAGGGAACTCGGATGGGCCAGATCGACCATTTCACTACACAGGTTGCCGAATTCTTTGCCGCGCGGCTTGGTGCCTCTCTAGTCGAGGCCTACAAACTTGGCAGCCTCGCCCACGGCGGCTTCAGTAAGATCTACAGCGATATCGATGTCGGCCTGTGGCTTAACTGTAATCAGCCACCGGAGGCGATGGCTGAGCTGCTCACGCAGGCAAAAGCGCTCGATAGCGACTATGGCAAGAAGCTTTCGGTCTTTTGGGGCAACCCTGAGTGCAGTTGGGGGCGGTTGCCGATGATCGATCGGCTCGACATGCTCGACCACGGGGTGCCGTTGCTGCACGGCGTTCGCGCCAGTTTTCGCCGGCCAACTAAAGAAGAAATTCATGAAGAACAACGCCGAAGTATCGAGCGCAGCTGGAGATCGAAACTCCCGGAACTGCGCCAACTAGAAACCCTGGAAGCGCAGATGCGCAAGCCCTACATTCGTGCGATTCTCTATCCGGCGCGCCTGATCTATACTTGGGACACTTTGCAAGTCGGCTCCAACGATGTTGCGGTGGACTATCTGCACAAAGTGCAACCGCGAGGCTTGGACTTGACGCCCATCGACGTGGCGCTCGATTGTCGCCGCGAGAAATGCAGCGCCGAAGAGGTTTTTGCTCTGCGCGCTAATCTCATGTCCCAGTGCGAGGCGGCATTGGGCTACCTCGCCGCGCGACCGTAGCTGAGAGTCATCATGGCCAATCTCTATTATAAAGACCGTTTGATCATCACGTTTGCATCGTTCAACCAGAGCAGCAAAGACTTTAGCGCCGGCGCTGAAATCACTTGGAAGGGCGCAGACGGGCAACGTCTTTCGCACTCGATTGGCGGTCTGACAGACCGCTTCAAGAGCGCCGACGACGCCGAGAGATTCATTGTCAACTTGGCGCAGAGTTGGGTTGACGCCAACCCGTAAACGGGCAGTCCTGAGACCTGCTCCTACAATCTATTCCGACCGAACTGGAAAATTTCGCCAAAGTAGGCAAAATGGCATCTGCGTCTCAGATTCTGCTAAAATCAAAGAATGCTTCGACAGGCTTAGCATGAACGGATTCTTGCGCGCAGGATGTTAGCTCTGATTCCGTTCGTCCTGAACCCGCAGAATCCATGTTCGCAGCAGTTGTTTCTAAGCGGGCTTTGAGAGTCGGCCTTGGCAAAAGGTATTTAGATTATGAGTTATAACGCTTGGTTCCAGTGTATTAATGGCTGTCCCGGTCAGTACAATCTGCTTGAGATCATCTACCGCTGTCCGACTTGCGGCGATCTCCTCGAAGTTCGGCATGACACCGAAGCGCTACAGACCCGCGCGGCGGCGGCGTGGATGAAATTGTTCGACGATCGGGTGGGGGACAATACCTATCCCTATGCGTCGGGCGTCTGGGCAAAGAAAGAATGGGTGGTGCCGTTTATCGACGACGAAAATATCGTGTCGACCTGCGAGGGCAATACCAACCTGTTTTGGGCCAATCGCTACGGTAAGCAGCTCCATGTCGAAGATCTCTGGGTGAAACAGTGCGGCAATTCCCACACCGGCTCATTCAAAGACTTGGGCATGACGGTGCTTGTGTCGGTGGTCAAGCAAATGATTGCCAATGGCGAGCCGATCGACGCGGTGGCGTGTGCGTCGACGGGCGACACTTCGGCCGCGTTGGCGGCCTATGGCGCGGCCGCCGGCATTCCGACGATTGTCTTTTTGCCACGTGACAAAGTCTCGCCGGCGCAGCTCGTCCAGCCGCTGGCCAACGGCGCGCTGGTGCTCTCATTGGATACCGATTTCGACGGCTGCATGGCGGCGGTGCAAGAAGTAACGCAGCAAAAGCGGCTCTATCTGGCCAACTCGATGAACAGCCTGCGCATGGAAGGGCAAAAGACGATTTCGGTTGAAATCGTCCAGCAGTTCGACTGGGAGGTGCCGGACTGGATCATTCTGCCGGGCGGCAATCTGGGCAATGTCAGTGCCTTCGGCAAGGGTTTCATGATGATGTATGAGCTGGGGTTGATCTCGAAACTGCCGCGCATCTGCGTGGCCCAGGCGCAAAACGCCAATCCGCTCTATCTTTCGTATTTGAAGCACTTCGAACATTTCGAGCCGGTGGCGGCGAAAACGACACTGGCGAGCGCGATACAGATCGGCAATCCCGTCAGCGTGCGCAAGGCGATCGCCACGCTACAGCGTTTCAACGGCGTAGTGGAGCAGGCTTCGGAATTGGAATTGGCCGAAGAGGTCGCGCGCGCCGATCGCACCGGCATGTTCAACTGCCCGCACACCGGCGTCGCGCTGGCGGCGCTGCGCAAGCTGGTGGAGAAAAAAATTATTCACGGCCACGAACGGGTGGTGGTGATCTCGACGGCGCACGGGCTCAAGTTCGCCGAACAAAAGATCGATTACCATCTCGGCAAGCTCGAGGGCATCAAGAGCACTCTCACCAACCGGCCCGTCGAAGTCAGCGCCGATCCGAAGAAAATCAGCGAGGCGATCTCGCGCTACGTCGAAAGGGTCCGCCTGTTGGACAGCTAAGCATCATGGGACACGACAACACGCGTAAACCAGCTTTTTCCAGCAGCGATGCCAACAAACTTGGCTTTAGCACATTGGCGGTGCACGGCGGCGAGCCGCGGCCGAAACTCGGCAGCTCGCTGGCGACGCCGATCGTGCAGACCGCGACCTATACGTTCTCCGGCACGGCGGAGCTGCACGATCACTTTCAGCACAAGATCGACCGTGAAGAGTATGGCCGCTACGGTAACCCGACGCAAAAAATCGCCGAGCAAAAGCTTGCTGCCTTGGAAGGGGCGGAAGATTGCCTGCTGTTCTCCAGCGGCATGGCGGCGGTGACGACGGCGCTCTATGCCGTGCTCTCACACAATTCTCACGTGGTGGTGACCGACGATTCCTATCGCCGCACGCGGCAGTTTCTGACCCAGACATTGCACCGCTATGGCATCGAGGTCTCGGTCGTGCCCGCCGGCGACTACGAAGCCATCGAAGAGGCGATCCGCCCGACGACACGCATGCTGGTGAGCGAGTCGCCGACCAATCCTTACAATCGCATTGTCGACATGGAGCGCTTCGCCGCCATCGGCAAGAAACACCGGGTAAAGACTTTGATCGATGCCACCTTTGCCACGCCGTTCAATCAGCGGCCGCTCGAATTTGGCATCGACTTGGTGCTGCATTCGGCCACGAAATATTTGGCTGGTCACAACGATCTGTTGGCGGGCGCCGTGCTTGGCTCGGAGGCTTTGGTCGATGGTGTTCGTTCGCTGCAGCACATCACCGGCGCGGTCGTCGATCCGATGGCCGCCTATCTGCTCATTCGCGGACTCAAGACTTTTGCCTTGCGCGTGCAGCGGCAAAATACCAATGCTCAAGCCTTGGCCGAGTTTCTCGCCAAACATCGGCGCGTCGACGCCGTCCACTATGCCGGGCTGCCGACCCATCCGCACCATCAGATTGCCAAACGGCAAATGCGCGGCTTTGGCGGTGTAGTTTCGTTCGAAGTCAAAGGCGATCTGGAAGCAACCTCGCGGGTTGTCGACGGCTGCCGCATTCCGCAGATAGCGCCGTCGCTGGGCGGCGTCGAAAGCCTGATTGAACAGCCGGCGCTCATGAGCTTCTACGAGCTGTCAACGGAAGAACGCTTACAAGTAGGCATCAAGGATAACTTGATCCGCTACTCAGTGGGCATCGAAGACACCGAGGACTTGCTTGCCGACATCGCGGCGGCGCTCGATCGCGTGTAGCTAGTCCCATTGCCGTCGCATAGACGCCTGCCGCGCATTTCCCGACAAAAGCTCTTCATCAGCCTGGGTGTTTGTGGCATGTTCGAGATACTATGGTTTCTCGGAGGCTCGATGAGAAAAGGGCTCGTTGTCCCGACCTTGTGTCTGCTGACGTTTCTGTTTGGAGCTGTCGTTCAGGCGCAAAACCTGCGGATCAGTTATTCCGGCGTCTCGGGACAGAACAATGTGATCTGGGTGACCTACGAAGCCGGCTTGTTCAAGAAATACGGCCTCAATACGGAAATGCTGATGATCGCCGGCGGTGTGACCAACATCCAGGCGCTGATGGCGGGGGAGATCGCCTTTGTCTATCAGGGCGCCGCTTCGCCGGTGCAGGCGATTGCGCAGAACGCTGACTTGACGATCATCGCCACGACCTATGGCTTGATGCCCTACGGCATCGTCAGCGGGAAGGGGATACAGACGGCCGCCGACCTCAAGGGCAAACGGGTCGCGGTGTCGCGCATCGGCGGCATCGAAGAGACGGCGATTCGCATTGCGCTCGACAAGCTCGGCGTCGGCGCGCGCAATGTGACGTTTATTCAGACCGGCGCCGATCCAGTGCGGGTCGCCGCGGTGGAATCGGGCGCGGCGTCGGCCGCGGCGCTGGCGCCGCCGGGACTTTTTGGGGCGACGGCCCGTGGGTTGAATTTGCTGACCGATCTCGGAGCGCTCAAGATTCGCTATCCGACGTCGGTCATTTCGGCGCGCCGAACCGCGCTGACGACTGAACGGCCGATGGCCAAGCGATTTCTCATGGCGCTCACCGAAGGGTTGCACGTTTACCGCTCTAACAAGACCCTCGGCATGCAGGCGATGCAGAAGTACACCAAGCAGACCAACCCGGAAATTCTGTCGCAGTCCTACGATTATTTCATCAAGAACACGCCGACCGTGCCGTTGTCTGAACTGGCGGCGTTCGAAAACGCCATGCCCACCGATAAGCCGACCGACCGCAAGCCGCAGAGTTTTTACGACAACTCGATCTTGGAGGAGCTGGTCAACGAAGGCTTCGTCAAGAAAGTTGCTCGTTGAGGTCTTGCAAGGGCAACTCTTGACGTCATTTTCGTTAGCCGCTAGCGTTGGCGCAAAATTGCAGGGATTTGTGGAGGTCGATGTATGTTGATCAGTCGGCGTAATTTTCTGACGAAGGTAACGGTCGGTGTGGCGGGCGTGTCGCTGCTGCGCGATGTCGTTTGGGCGCAGACCAAGAGCAAGCTCGGCTACATGAAGATCGTCGACAACGCGGCGATGTTCATGGCGATGGAAAAGGGTTTCTTCAAGGCCGAAGGCCTGGAGTTGGAAACCGTTCCCATGGCCGGCGGCGCGGTGATCGTGCAGGGCGTGACCTCGGGCGATCTGCAGTTTGGCTGGACCAATGTGATTTCGCTCTATCAGGCATTTGTCGAAGGCTTCGATTTCAAGCTCATCGCCGGCGGCGCCACCAATGTGCGCGGCAGCAACGAAACCCACGCGATCATCGTCGGCAAAGATTCACCGATCAAGCAGGCTAAAGACCTCGAAGGCAAAACCGTCGCGGTCAATACCTTGAACAACATCGTGCACCTGATGGCGATGGCGTGGGTCGACAAGAACGGCGGCGCGGCCGGCAAAATAAAATTTATCGAAATTCCTTTCCCCGCCATGGAGGCCGCCTTGGTCGCCGGCAAGGTCGACGCCATCAGCGTACAGGAGCCGTTTGCCGCCGCGGCGGCGCGGCGCGCCGAAACCCGCGTGCTCTCGAATCCTTGGGGCGACGTGCTGCCGAGATTCCTGGTCGCCAGCTGGTTTGCTTCCGAGAAGTGGATTCAAAAAAACAAATCCACGGGCGAGGCGTTTGTGCGCGCGATCAATCGCGGCGTTGACGCCATTCGCACCGACAAAGACGGCGCGCGCGCGGCGATGATCAAATGGGCCGGCTTGAACCCCGACTTCGTCGGCAAGATTGGCCTGCCGCAGTTTGAAAAAGCGATCAACGAAAAAGACGTTCAGGTGACGATGGACCTGACCTACAAGTACAAATTGATTTCCAAGCCGCTCAAAGCGCGCGAAGTGTTGAGCGACCTAGCGCGCAAAGCATGAAGAAATGGAGTCATGGAGTGTTGGAATGATGGAGTATTGGGTTTCGGACCCAACGCTCCAATACTCCATCACGCCAATGTCCGAGACCTCCCGCCGTGCCGATTCTCCAGGTCCAAGGCCTTTCCAAGAGTTACCGTCAGGCCGGCGGTGAAACCACCGTCGCCATTGGCAACATCACCTGCGCAGTCGAAGCCGGTGAGTTCGTTTCGTTCGTCGGGCCGTCCGGCTGCGGCAAGACGACGCTATTGATGTCGATTGCCGGGCTGCTTGCGCCGACAGCCGGCAAGATCATCGTCAATGGCAGCGAAGTCGCCGGGCCGCCGCGCGATCTAGTATTACTGTTCCAGGAATACAACAAGTCGCTTTTCGCCTGGCGCACGGTGCTCGGCAACGTGCTGTTTGGCGTCCATGCGCGCGGCAATCATTCCACTGAAGGGGATGCCAAGGCGCGCCAATTGATCGAGTTGGTCGGCCTCAAGGGCTTCGAAAAGCATTATCCTTGGGAGCTCTCCGGCGGCATGCAGCAGCGCGTGGCGATCGCCCGGGCGCTGGCGTACGAACCGCAGCTATTGCTGATGGATGAGCCCTTCGGCGCTCTCGATGCGCTGACGCGCTTGGAGCTCGAAGACATGCTGCTCAAGCTTTGGGCCGAACTGAGAACCACGATTCTGTTCATTACCCACGATATCGAAGAGGCGATTTATCTCTCGGATCGAATCTGGATGCTGAGCCGGCGCCCGTCGCAAATCGTCCAGGAATTTAGAATCGACTTTTCCCGCCCGCGTCATCAAGTCAACACGCGCGCCGAGCCGCGCTTCATGGAGATCCGCAACGATATCTATCGGCAGATTGGCAATGCCGGTGCTTCATGACGGAAGCTAAGCGATTCAATTGGCTCGGCTGGCTCGCGTTTGCCGGGCTTTTGCTAGCCTGGGAGTTTGCCGCGCGCGGTAACCCCAAGCTGCAACTTTATTTCCCGCCAATCAGTACGATCATGGCGTCGCTCTGTCAGCTTGTTGTCGGCGGCCGGATCGGCGGCCATTTCTGGGTAACGGTGATCCGTTTCTTTGCGGGCTACGCGCTTGCCGCGTTAATTGCAGTCTTGCTCGGCATCGTGCTTGGCTATTTCCGCGTGCTCCATAGCTTTGTCGCCATGCTGATCGAATTTCTCCGGCCGATGCCGTCGGTGGCGATCATTCCGGTGGCGATCTTACTGCTCGGCATCGGCGACGGCATGATTGTCGCGGTGACGGTCTACGCCAGCATCTGGGCGATCTTGATCAATACCATCGAAGGTGTGCGCCACATCGAGCCGACGTTGATCGATACCGCGCGGACCTTCGGCCTCGGGCGCGGGCAGGTGCTCTGGCAAATCATTCTGCCGGCGGCGTCGCCATACATTGTCACGGGATTGCGCATCGGTTTATCGATCGCGCTAATTCTCGTAACCACCGCGGAGATGATCGCCGGCAGCAAGGGACTGGGCTTTTTCATCCTCGACGAAGAGCGCTCGATGAACAGCAGCAACATGTACGCCGGGATTGTCGTCGTTGCGGTGCTCGGCTATGCGCTGAACCGGGTTTTTCTCATCATCGAAAGTAAAGCGATGCGCTGGCACCACGGCATGACCGCGCGCGGCGGCGCATAGATTTTGTGAGAACCTCGAAGCTCAACGGTATCGTGTTTTTGCTAGCACTCTTGGTGCTATGGGAGTGCGTCGCTCAGGCGGGCTGGGTCAATCCCTTAATCGTGCCGCCGCTCAGCCGCATTCTGCAAGTCTTTTACGACTTGGTGTCGTCCGGCCAGATTCCGCTGCAGATCGTCGCGAGCATGAAACGCGCGGCGGCCGGTTATTTGTTGGCGGCGCTGGTCTTCATTCCGCTCGGCATCGCCATGGGATTGTGGCGGCGGGTTGACGATTTCTTTGCGGTGATTGTCGAAATGCTCCGGCCGATTCCGCCGCCGGTGGTGATACCGGTCGCCTTGCTTTTCTTCGGCTTGGAAGATTCCATGAAGATCTTCGTGATTTTTTTCTCGTGCGCCTGGCCGATTTTGCTCAACACGCTCGACGGCGTGCGCAGCGTCGACCCGATCTTACTGCACACCGCACGCACCTTTGGTTTATCCTATGGGAAAACCATCTGGCAGGTGATTCTGCCGGCGAGCGCGCCGCAGATCATGACCGGTCTGCGGGTCAGCCTGCCGATCACGCTGATCCTAGTGGTGATCTCGGAGATGGTCGGCAGCACCGACGGCATCGGCTATTTCGTGCTCGATGCCCAGCGGCGTTTCAAAGTGGCGCAAATGTACGCCGGCATGTTGGTGCTGGCGCTGCTAGGATACGTGCTGAATGTTGTCTTTGACTGGGTCTACAGGAATCTATTGTCGTGGCATGTCGGAAGTAGGAAGGATGAATCATGAAGGATGAAACAAAGACAGATCAAACGGGCTTCAATTCACCCTTCATAATTCTGAATTCATAATCACTTATACCACGTGCATGCCGCCGCCGGGAGGCGGTGTCGGTTGATTCTTGCCGGGCAGCCAGGGGACGTCTTTGCGCGGGCTGTTGCCTTTGACGCTGAACTTGGCGCGGCCCATGTTCTCGAATTCGATCTCAATCGTATCGCCGGCATTCACCGGCATCAGTCCCTCGTGGAACGTGCCCGTGAGGACGACGTCGCCGGGACTCAGAGTCAAAAATTTCGTCAGCCAGGCGATCTGATTGGGCACCTTATGGGCCATGGCGCCGGTGTTGTAGTTCTGGCGCGGCTCGCCATTGGTCCAGGACTTCACGATCACGTTGTGCGGGTCGGGGATTTCGTCCTTGGTGATGATCCACGGGCCGCAACAGCCGTGCGCGCCTTGCCCTTTGCCGATGAACTGGGTGCGCCGCACTAGCCCTCGGGTTGAAATATCGAACATCGGCACGTAGCCGAAAACATGATCTAACGCGTTTTTCTCCGAGACGTTTTCCGCGGTTTTCCCCATGACGAAAGCAAATTCGGCTTCGGGCTGATAGACCACGCAGGCCGGGATGTCGCGGAGATTTACCGATTCCCCGGGGCCGACCAGGTCCGGCGACTTGTAGAAATATTCATTGGGAAAATTGTCCGCGGTGCGGCCAGGCCGGTCGATGTAGTTGCTGAACGCCGCGAGACATTTGCCCGGGCGCGCCAGTGGGCTGCGCAGCTCAACGCTACCGAGCGGCACGCCTTCCTGTTCGGCCAAAACTTTTTCGAAACGGCGGCGATACTTGCGCCAGCCTGCGATGACTTCCTCCATGACGCGCTGCGGCCCCTTGGCCTTGCGCGCGCTGATCGTATCGCTAACATCGACGACGCGATCGCCGCTTTTCACGACGCCGATGCGGTCGTCATTGAATCGCAGAATCTTCAATGTTGTGCCCTCCCCTACGCGGAATGGGCTATGTTTGCGACAAGTGGCCGGGAATGTCAAATCGAGGACCGACGAAGGCCTGCGGCCAGAAAAGCATCGGTGTGCGAAGTTGCCGAAACAAACCGTCTCGGGGCGTTAGAATTTCAGGCCAACGGTCAAGTAGTAAAAGATCGGCGCGGCGATGATCCGATACCATCCAAAAGGCGCCAGAGTCCATCTGTTGATAAGCTGGATGAAGCCTTGAATCGCGATGGCGGCGACGCCGAAAGAAACGATGAAACCGATGGCTAGAGTGTCCATCTCGTCGTCAGTCAGGGAGCCGCCCATCTTGAGCATCTCGTAGCCCGTGGCGATGCACATAATTGGCACGGCGACGATGAAAGAAAACTCGGCCGCTGCTCTGCGGTTGAGGCCCAGCAGCATGCCGCCGATGATGGTGGCCGCCGAGCGCGACGTGCCGGGCCAGAGCGAAAGGACTTGAAAGCAGCCGATGCCGAAGGCCTGCGTCAGGCTCATGGTATCGAGCCCGTTGGTAGTTTTCTTGTTTAGGAATTTTTCAACCAGCAATATCGCAATGCCGCCGACCAGCAGCGCCGCGGTGACGGTGGTGGGAGAAAAGAGATGCTCCTTGATCGCTTTGCGCGCCACGAAGCCAACTGCCAGCGCAGGCAACATAGCCAGGCCGATGCGCATGAGGCCCGACCAACCCTCCAGGGCGGTAAATTTTTGGTCGGTATAGATGCGGCGGCGCGGGATCAGTAGAAAAAACTGGTCGTGGTAGAGCGCCACGACCGAAAGAATCGCGCCAAGCTGAATGACGACTTCAAAGCTATGCGCTTTGTCGCCGACGAAGCCGAGTAGATGGCCAAACAGTATGAGATGGCCGGTGGAGGATACCGGAAGAAACTCGGTTAGCCCTTCGACGGCGCCCAGAATCGTTGCGATCACCCAATCTTCCAAAGCAAACCTCCCAAACCCTTCGCAAGTGTAAAGTTAAATGGGTGAGAGTCAACAGGGGTCGGCGCCAGATGTGTTCGTCGGTCTTCGTTGCCGCGGGAAAAAAATAATGTCTCGCGCGGGGTTGTTGCGCCGGTTTCTTCCAAAGTGGCGCCACATATTATAAGCCAGGAGACGGAGGGCTTTATGCTGTTAATCAACAATCAGGAAGTGGAAAAATTGTTCACCATGAAAGACTGCCTCGACGCGCTCGAGGACGGCTATGACGACTTGAGCAAGGGGGATGCGGTTTATCGTCCCAGACTCGATCTGTGGATGCCCTGCGAGCGGCCCGACGGCTATTGGCGCTGGGGCACGATGGAGGGGGCGAGCCGCAAGATCGGCGTCTTTGCCATTCGCATGAAGTCCGACGTGGTGTATTGGCCGAGCGGCGAGACCGAAGAGAAATATTGCATGCAGCCCGGCACCTGGTGCGGCCTGGTGATGGTCTTTAGCGTGCGCAACGGCGAGCCGCTGGCGATCGTCAACGACGGTCTATTGCAGCATATGCGGGTTGGCGGCTGCGCCGGCTTGGGCGCGAAATATTTGTCACGGCAAGACGCCTGTGACGTCGGCATCTTCGGCTCCGGCGGCATGGCGCGCAGTTATCTCGAAGCGTTTTACGAAGTGCGCAAGCTGCGCCGCGTGCGCGTTTACAGCCCGACCAAGGCCAACCGCGAAGCCTTCGCGCGCGAGATGACCGGCAAGTTGGACATCGAGGTCGTGGCGGTGGACGGGCCGGAAAAAGTCGTACGCGAGGCAGACATCGTCGCCACCTGCACCGACTCGACCCAGACCGTTTTCGATCAACCGGAGTGGCTCAAGGAAGGCGCCCATATCACCTGCGTGCGCGCCTGCGAAGTGGGCCCCAAAGTGATCAAACAGTGCGATCTCTCGGTCAAGCTCGGGCGCAACACTTTTGAAGCGATGGACGAAGGCATGATTCGCTTGCACGGCAACGCCGGCTTCATTGCCGGCCAGCCGGAGGAGCGGGCGCGCATTCCCAACCCGGCGGTGGACAATTACAAGGGCGACTACTTCAAATACTTCATGGATATCCGCAGCGGCAAAGTGCCCGGCAGGCAAAACAATAAGCAAGTGACTTTCTTCATCAATGCCG
The DNA here is from genome assembly GCA_016874755.1 of Deltaproteobacteria bacterium. NCBI lineage: Bacteria > Pseudomonadati > Myxococcota > Myxococcia > Deltaproteobacteria bacterium. The sequence goes on from VGTH01000007.1 coordinate 72,164, forward strand.
GCACTCAGGGACTCCAGTTTGCGGCCTGCGCCGGCAAAGTCGTCGAGCTGGCGAAACAGAAAAAGATGGGGCGCGAGCTGCCGACCGAGTGGTTTTTGCAAGATATCAGAGACTAACGGTTGTTTCGGGTTTCGAGTTTTGGGTTTCGTGTTGCCGGATTTGGGTAGTGTTCAAAAAAACCCAAACTCGGAACCCGAAACTCGAAACGTATTCAATACCCCAAATCCTCTATCTCATCCTCGTCCATGCCGAAGAAATGGGCGATCTCGTGTAGCACCGTCAGCCGAATCTCCTCACGCAAATCTTGCGGATCGGGAAAATCTTCGAGCAACGGCTCGGAAAAAATGGTAATCTTGTCCGGTAACAGCGGCGGATCGAGCAAGGAACGCTCGGGCAGGGGAACGCCTTGATAGATGCCATACAAACTATCGTGGCGCGGGTCGAGGCCTTCTTCGCGCAAGAGCTCCGCGCTGGGCCGTTTCTCGATGACGATTTCGAGATTCAGCAACTGATCGCGAAATTCTTTCGGCAAGCGGTCTAAAACTTGCACAACCGCTTTCTTAAAATCGTTTTTGTCCAATGACGTTAGGTTACCTTCAATTGATTGGCCGGTTCAAGCCGGTTTTTTGGCGCAGCGCTCTCGGACTTCTGGCCGGTGTCATTATTTTGGCGAGCCCAACGGGCGCTGTTGCGCAACCCGATTGGGCCGACGACCTGGACCGCGATTCTTTGCGCACCGCGATCCGGCGCAGTATCAGCTATCTCGACAAGCTGCCGCGCGAGCGCGTGGTCGGTGAGCAGCCGCGCCGCCTGAGCGCCGGACAGGTGCTCGACTCGCTGCGGGCATTCGAGCGCTTGCTTGAACGCTGGGATTGTCGCCCCTGCTTTCAAAAGGAGCTGCAGTCGCGTTTCGAGCTGGTGCCGTCGTCCAACGATACCGAGCTGGAGCAGGTGTTGTTCACTGGCTACTACCAGCCGATACTCGAGGCGAGCCTGACGCGGACGGAGGAGTATCGCTATCCGCTCTACGGCACGCCGGCCGACTTGGTCATGGCGGAACGGGTAACGCTCACCCCGGAAGTGAGAATCGAAAGAGTCATCGGCCGCGCCGACGATGTGAGTTTCCCTGCCTACTATTCGCGGCGCGAGATCGATGAGGCCGGTGCTTTGCTTGGCCGTGGTATCGAGCTTGCCTGGGCGAAGGATCCGGTGGATATTTTTTTCTTGCAGATACAAGGCTCGGGAGTGTTGCAGTTGCCCGACGGCCGGCGAATTCACATCGGCTATGCGGCGCAAAACGGGCAACCCTATCGCAGCATTGGCCGTTTGCTGATCGATCAAGAGAAAATTCCCAAAGAAGAGATGTCGATGCAGCGGCTGCGCCGCTATCTGGCGGAGAATCCGGCGGAGCGCGATGAAATTCTCTACTATAACGAGAGCTACGTGTTCTTTCGGCTCTTGGAGGATGGACCGTTTGGCAGCCTCGGTGTGACGTTGACACCGGGGCGGTCACTGGCCACCGATTCGCGGCTGTTTCCCAAAGGCGCATTGGCGTTTGTTGCCACCGAGCAGCCAGTGGTCGGTGCCGACGGCGAGGTGCGCAGTTGGGAGCCCTTGTCGCGCTTTATGTTGAACCAGGACACCGGCGGGGCGATTCGCGGGCTACAGCGCGGCGACATTTACTTCGGCGGCGGCGCCGCGGCCGGCGCGCAAGCCGGTTACATGAATCGGCAGGGCAAATTGTTTTTTCTCGTCTTGAAGGACAAAGCCGCGGCGGTCAAGCGATGAATAGGATCCGGCGATGAGCGGCGAACATAAGCGGCATGACGAGACGCGCCGGCTTACCGCGGCGCTGGCGATCAGCGCCGCTTATTTTGTCGCCGAGGTGGTCGCCGGCTTTCTCACCAATAGTCTGGCGCTGCTTTCCGATGCCGGCCACATGCTCTCCGATGTCGGCGCGATGGCGCTCAGCTTATTCGCCTTTCGCATGGCGGCACGGCCGGCGACGCACAGCAGCACCTATGGCTTTCACCGGGCCGAGATTCTTGCCGCGCTTTTCAATGGCCTAACGCTCTGGCTGATCGTCGGCGTGATCTTCACCGCAGCGTTTAACCGCTTCTTCAACCCACCCCACGTAGAAAGTTTTGGCATGATGGTGGTTGCGGTGCTGGGCTTGTTGGTAAATATCGCCGCGGGTTTAATTCTGCATCACGGTCATCACTATAGTCTCAATATGCGCGGCGCGTTCCTGCATGTGATTAGCGATGCGATTGGCTCGGTCGGTGCGATTGTCGCCGGCGTTGTCATGCTGACTACTGGCTGGTACTTGGCCGATCCGCTGATCAGCGTCTTCATAGGATTTCTCGTCCTCTATTCGTCCTGGAATCTGGTCAAAGACTCGGTCAGCGTGCTCATGCAATCGGTGCCCAAAGGCATACAGCTCGACGAAGTGCGCGAAACCATCGAGGCGGTCGACGGCGTCGCCAAAGTCCATGACCTGCACGTTTGGGCGGTAACTTCGGGTATCTACACTTTGAGCGCTCACGCCGTGGTGGAAAATGGCGGCGATTTTCACCAGGTGCTCGACGGCATCGAAATCACGCTCAAGGAGCGCTTCAACATCGAGCACACAACCATCCAGCTAGAAACCGAGAGTCGCGAGGAAAAAGAGTTTAAGGATTTTTAAGCCGGTTGACACTGGTCAAACGGCCTTCGTTTTTAGGACGCTGCCGCCACCGGGCGTTGGTTCGCCCGCGGCAGCAGCAGTGCCATCAATCCTACGCTGACCAGCGAAAGAATCCCGATCAACCAGAAGATCGTCGGCAGGTCGGCGCTGACCAACAGCAAGCCGACAATCGATGTCGACGTGGTTTTAGAAATCTGCTGAATCAAACGGTCGACGGACACGATGCCGGCGCGCAGCTCAGCCGGAGCGTTTTGGGTGAGCAGGCTCTTTTGCATCGGTGAAATGACGCCGTTGGCTAGGCCGTAGAACAGCAATGACGAACCCATCAGCCAGACATTGGGAATGAATGGAACGGCAATGATCGAAAGGCCACTGATGATAAAGGCGATGAACAGCAAAGTCGCCTTGTCTCTACCCGCGGCGATGCGGCCGGCCTGACTCGATGTGATCATGGCGCCGATGGCGAAAAACACGTAAAGCAAACCGGCCGTTGCCGTCGAGACGCCGTGGGTGCGTACGAGAAACAACGGAAAATAGGTGAGAAAACCGTAGTCGAGAAAAAAGCGCAGGAAGCCGGCGGAGAAGGCAACCATCAGCTTGGGATGGCGCGTCAGCCGGAGGATGTCGCCCAGGTAGGCTTTAGTGCCGCCTTTAGTTTTTCCCTTGGTCTCCGGCATCCAGACAAGCGCAGCGACGCCAAGCGGTACGGTGAAAAAATAAAAAGCGAACGGCCAGTACCAAGCGAAGGTGGCGAGAAAACCGCCCAGCGGCGGCAGCAGCATGTAGCCGACCCGATCGAGAAATACTTTTAATCCCTGCCCGCCGATTTCGTTGTCGCCTTCGAGCAGATCGCCAATCAACACAATCGTCAGCGGCGTCACGGCGGCAAAGGCCACGCCCTGCAGCACACGAAAAACTAGCAGCCAAGTGAAGTTGGGTGCGAAAGCCATGGCCGCGCCGCAGATGCCATAAGCAATCAGTCCCACACCCATCAAAAGCCGGCGGCCGCGCAAATCGGCGATCACGCCGAAAATCGGCGAGAGAAATATCGCCGGCCCGGCGAGCGCCGTCATGATTAACCCAAGCGCGGAATCGCTGATACCAAACGGTTGGATCAACGCCGGCAACACCGGCTGAATGAAGTTAACACCCATGGTCAGCCCGACGCTGGCTGCCATGACGATGTACAGCGCCCGCGACTTGTCGCGCGGCAAACCGCCGAGCCCGAACATGGTAAGCACCGAGGGCATGGGATGATCAGTAGGGGAATTCGAATGGTGAGTCAAATGAATCGGTTCGTTCACACTGTCACGTTATGTTGGAGTGCATGCTATAGTCGTATCGTTGCCGTTGTCCTTGACCTTGGGTATCTCAATGCAGGGCATGATTGAGTAAAAGATGACGATCAAGAAGGCACAAAGGTCGGTGATCCCAGAACGATTAGCCGACTCTGAGGCATGCAATCGCAAACAGCTCACGCATCGCTCGAAGAAAGACGGGCGCATTTTCTCGGTGCAATTCAAGGGAAACCCGTACTATCCTGGGTTTCAATTTGACGTTCAATAAGGGGTCCCAGGGAAGCAATGGCTGAGCTTATCCAAACACTGGGCGAGCTTTATCGGGGATGGTCGTTGGCGCTGTGGTTTACTAGTGCCAATGAGTGGCCGCCGGAAAACGGCCGATCGACAACTCGTTATGTGGATGTCTCTTTTGAGTTTGGTGATAACAGCCGCGGTTACAAAACTAACTGGCGCCAAGAGGCGCAAGTGCTGGCGGATAAGATCGCCGCGTCGTTGGCGGTCACAACCTTCGCGAAAAAACAAGCGGCTGAATTGGTTTTGTGATATCACAAGTCATTTCATCCCTGCGGAGATAATTCATGTCTCAAGACATGCGTTCGTGGATTGATCAGTTAGAGAAAGCTGGCCTGCTAGCGCGGATTGCGAAACCGGTGGACCCGCGCACGCAGATGGGGGCGCTCTTGTGGCAGGCGCGCGATCGCGGGTTGTTGTTTGAGAATCTGCCCGGTTATCCTGGTTGGCGCTGTCTGGGCCAGGCACCGGGCGATGTTTCGCTGGCGCCGGTGGCCTTTGGCACCGAGCGCGACGAAATGGTGCCGGAGTTTGTTCGGCGCACCGAGAAATTGGGCCGCACGCGTTTGGTCGAGACCGGGCCGGTGCAGGATAGAGTCTTGCTCGGCGACGAAGTCGATATCACCAAGATGCCGATCCATCAGGCTGGCATTCGCGACGGCGGGCCGTTTATCGGCTCGGGCTTGATGATCACGAAAAATCCCGAAACTGGGCGGCGTAACTTGAGCTTTCACCGTTTGCAGATGAAGGGGCCGAACAAGACCGGCATTTTACTTTACCCGCGCCACGCCTGGGCCAACTATCAGATGTACGAAGCGGAGAACAAACCGATGCCGGTGGCGATCATGATCGGCCACCATCCGATGTATTACATGGCGGCGGCGACGACGACGCAGTACGGAGTTGACGAATTGGAAATCGCCTCCGCGTTGTTGCAGGAAGACGTCGAGTTGGTGAAGTGCCGGACGGTGGATTTAGAAGTTCCGGCCTTTGCCGAAATCATTCTCGAAGGCGAGATCCCGCCGAAGGTGCGCGAGCCCGAAGGGCCTTTCAGTGAATTTCAAGATTATTATTTGACCGGTTCCGGCATGAACCCCATCGTTAACATCAAAGCGATCACCATGCGGCGCGATGCGATTTTTAAAAACATTCAAAACGGCACCGAAGTCGAAGGCTGCGTTTACCACAAAGTTCCCATGTCGGCGCAGATGCTGCGCCGGGCGCGCAACGTCGGCGGCTTGGCGGATGTCAAAAACGTCTTGGTCATGCCGGGAATCTTCGGTGTGGTGGTGCAGATGAACCCGCGCTACTACGGCGAAGCGCGCAACGTTTTGATGTCGGTGTTGTCGAGTGAATATCAGCATCCCAAGATCGCCATTGCCGTCGATCCGGATGTCGATATTTTCAATTACGCGGAAATTTTGTGGGCGATCAATACGCGGGTCAATCCGTCGGAAGATATCGTCGTGATCAACGGCGCAAAAATTCACGCCATGGATCCGTCCTGCCCCGAGTTCGGCTCTCCCGGCGCGCCGGGCTGGCATCGCATCGGCGGTAAAATGATCATCGACGCGACCAAGCCGCCGGAGTGCGACGCGAAGCGGCGCAGCGAATTTGAAAGATTGAAACCTGTGGGTTGGGAAACAATTAGAATCGAGGATTTCTTGCCGGAAGGAGCGCCGCCGCTGCGCTTTAAACCGAAGATACCGCTCTAATCGGGTGGCGGCGCTGCTGCGTTATTCGTCGGTCTCGCCGAAGTAATCGCGCAGAATGCGTTCTTTGATGTATTCGATGGCGCCGAGATCCTGCACGATGTCGCCGCCGGTGTCGTAGAAAAAAATGTCGCCTTTTTTGTTGCGGCCGATGGCGACCAGCCAATCGAGCTCGTCGCGGTCTTCGAGAAGGTAATTGATCGCCTGGTTGGCGCCTTTGCTTGCGATGATCGTGACTTTGGGAGCGGTGGACTTCTTGGGTTGGCTCATTAACTTGTCTCCTGGCTTAGGGGCAACCTATATCAAACGAACCGGTTGCACAACATCGCGCGCGTGCTCGGATTATTTAACCGCGAAGAACGCAAAACAGAATTAGGAAAACTATCTCAGCGAGAAATCTACACGACTCGTTTTTAGCTTGGCTTTTTCTTTGTCGCTTTCGGAGTTTGGCTTGGCGGCGACGATAAACAGACGGTCCGCGGTAATCTGGTCGGCGGCGAGGACGCGGTCGCGCACGGCCTGAGCGCGGCGATTGGCGAGCTCGCGCAGATCGTCGTCGCTCACTTTGGTATTTTTGTTCATCAGTTCTTCCATCTCGGCCACGGGCAAATCCTTGGCGAGGCCGACGATGTTGCGCGGCTTGGGAAAACTCTCGTCGCCGTAGGCGAGCTTTAAATATTTTTCATATTCATCTTTTTCGATCTGCACCTCATCGACCGACGCCGGAGCGTTGCCTTGGCGCAGCAACTCTTTCAACTTTTGCGCCTTTACTTTTCTTTCGATGGCGACTTTTTTGATGCCGTCGAGGTCGGCCAGGGGATCGACGCGGCCGCTGATCTCTAGTTTTACCACGGGGCGGTTATTCATCGCTGCGACCAAATTTTTGATCTTGGCTTCGCCGCTTTGCGGCACGGCGGCGCGGCCGTAGTCGAATTCGATGTAGCTCAACTCTTCGCCGCTGCCGCCGCCGAACGCGGCGCCGAGCATTGCGAACGGCGAGGTCACCGCTTTGACTAATATATTGACGATGATCTGCCAGATGATGCCGCCGACGCTGAACTTGGGATCGTCGAGGGAGCCACCAATGGGCAGATTGATGTCGATGACGCCATTGCGGTCTTTGAGCAGTGCGACCGCGAGCAGCACCGGCAGCTTGGTGGCCTCCGGGCTCTCGACGCGCTCGCCGAAGGTGAGTTGGTTCAGGATGATTTTGTTTTCGGCTTCGAGCTTGCGGTCGGCAATTTTGTATTTGACGTTGAACGAGAGTTTGCCGCGCTCGATGCCGTAGCCGACGTATTTGCCGGAATAGGGGGAAAACGGCGGCAGGTCGACTTCCCGGGCATCGGCGACGATATCCATGAACAAATTTTTCGTCAAGGGATTGATCTTGCCGCGGATGTCGACAGGCGCGGCGTTGTCTAGCTTGGCGACGATCTCCAAATCGCCGGGCGTTTCCGGCTTGAGCTCGGAAATCGTGCCCTGCACGCTGGTGAGATTGGCGGTGTAATTGGGTTTGATGAAAAAGTCGCTAAAGTTGACGTTGCCGCCTTGCAGGTTGATCTTGCCGATGGTGATCGCAGCGTCGCCGGCCGCGGATGTTGCGGTGGTCGTGTCGGCGGCGTTTTTGACCGGCTCGTCTTTTTTGTCGCCCGGCTTCACCAAGTTCTGCAGGTTGATCTTGCCGTCGGCGGCAAGAATCAGCCGCGAATAAAAATCGCTGAGGTTGATCTCGCCAACGCGCGGCTGCATCGGTTCGAGGGAAAACTGAATGCCGTTGAGCGCCAGCGACTTCCATTTCAGTAGATCCTGGGCGCTGCTCTTTTCGACGGTGGCGAAGTCGGCGACCTGTAGCGTCCCTTCGTAGTTGACCTTTGCCGGACCGCTGCTGGTCGCGTCGAAGACGAGCTTGCCCTCGGTGCCGATCTGCCCGCTGGTGAGCAGAAACAAGACCTGATCTTCCAAATAGGGTTGAAATGGCAGCAGGTCGACGTCTCGGCCGGTGACGGCGAAGTTGGCCACCGGCGGATTGAAACCAGCGCTGCCGGTGAGGCGCAAGGAGCCTTTATTGTTGATGCGCGTTTGCAGCGTGGTTTTGCTCCGGTGATTTTTTGCATTGGAAAAGTTTTCCAAGCGCAGTGAGAACTCGGATAGATTGACTTTGACCGGCGCTGCCGGGGCGCGGTCTTCGAAGTTGACCCGGAACCGATCGAGAGCGATCTGCTTGGCGACGATCTTCCATGCGTCACTGTCAGCTTTTCTGACCGGCTTTGCTCCTTTCTCGGCCGGCGCTGATTTGATCAGTTTGTCGTAGTTCAAGCTGCCGTCGGCGTTGCGCTGGGCGTAGCCGCTGCCGCCGCTGCCTTCGACTTTGCCAATGGCGATGCTCTTGCCTTCGAGGTCGACGTTGACTTCGCTGACGGCGAAGAGCGGCACGCTCCACAGCGGTTCGCGCCGGCCCGGCTCGTCGATGCGCAGGTTGCGCACCGTGGCGCTGACCTCAGGGAGCTTGAATAGGCTCTTCTCGGCTTTGGTTTCGAGGGAGTAGGCAGCGACCAGGTCGACCAGACCTTCTTTGATTTCCGCTGCGAGAGTCTTCTCGTAGTATGGTCTCAGCGCGGCAGGGCGCAGGCCGGTGACTTCTAATTTCCCTTCCACCAAAAGCGGCGCGAGCTGCGCCGAACCGGTGTGTTTGAAGCGCTCCTGTTGCGGCGATTCAAACGTTAAATCGACGGTGGCTTTCTTACCGGCTTCGTTGGTGAGCCCTTTGACGTTTAAGTTTAGGTTGTCGAAACGAGTCTGATAGCCGCGCTCGGGCACTTGATCGATGAAATGAATTTTTGCCGACTCCAAGGTGACGTCGTCGATTTGATACACGAACGGCGCGCCGCCAGCGGCCTGAGGCTGCTCGGCCGCTGCGGGTTTTTCCGACTGCCCGACCAAGCTTTCTAGGTTGAGCTTGCCGTCGCGGCCGCGCCGCAGGTGCAGCTCGGTGCCGCGCAATTTCACTGACGTGAGTTTGGCTTTGCGGGCCGGCAGCTCCAATGCGTCGAGCTGGGCTTCCAGAGCCGGCAATGCCAATAACGCAGTCGCATCTTTTTGCTGCACCGCCAATTCTTTCACCGCCAAGTTGCCGCTTAAAGCCAGCGTGGTGGGTTGACCCTTGGGAGTGTGGAAAGAGATCGTAACGGTGCCATCGATCTGGCCCAAGGGCGCAATGAAATTCAATTTGACTGGGGAGTATTCCAGATATTTAGGAATGCTGAGCTTGTCGATGGTGATCTGGAATTTGCTTGCGAGAGAATCTCTGAAAGGCTGGGTCTCGCCGCCGAGCGTTACCGGAGAGCCGTTGACCAGCGCCGAAAACGACGGCTGAACTTTTGTTTCACTCTGCGAGGCGATGCTGGAAACAAACGGCACGCCGATGTTGACCGCGCTGACTTTGTGCTTGGCTTGCTTGGGCCGGTCGTCGAAATCGATCGCACCGTCGCTGATCTTTATGTTGTAAATCGCAAAGCGCGGTGTCGGGCCGGCAGGCGCGGCCATGAATTCGTCGATGAGATCTTGAAAATTGTAAGAGCCGTTCTCGTTGCGCACCAAGCGCACATAGGGTTTTACCAAGCGCAATTCTTTCAGCACGGGGGCGAGGCGAAACAACGATTGGAGTTCGAGATTGGCGAACAACTCACCCAACGACAGCGCGGTCTGATCGCCCTGGCGTTCTTTTACGGCCAGGCCGCGCACGGTTGCGGTCATGGTGTAAGGATTGATTTGAATGTGTTCAATGGCAACTGGCCGGCGCAGTTGCTTGGAAAGCTGAGTCGTCAGTTGGCTGCGCAACAGCGGCGGTGCGACGAAGAAGCCTAACAGGCCGAAGCCAGCGACGATCGAGACGAACCAAAGAGCAAGGCGTCGCCAGCGCCAGCGGCGCTTTGGCGGAGTGGTGGAAACGGCCGTAGAGTGTTCGGCTTCGCTTGCCATGCCGGTAAAAAGCTTCAGCCTTCAGCCATCGGAGCTGGAGGAGTCCATTTAGTATGCGCGCCGCCCATCGACAACTCAAGCCGCCGCCGCTGCGATCGCTTGCAGCATGGTTTGATAGTCCTGTGGCAACTGCCAGTGGCGCGCACCCGCGACCATCAGTCGTTTGTACTCAGCATTGGGCAAAGGCACGTCTTCTTCCTTCGGGGCGATGTAAACCAGCGCGCGACGCGGCGCTTTGCCGTCGTTAATCGCATAGACATCGACAAAGGCGCGCGCGTAGCCGTCCTCAAAGCCGTCCATGATGATCAGATCGGTGTCGCTGACGTCGTAGACCACACCCCAAACGTCGCTGCCGGCTTTCGGATAGATATTGGCCGTGCCGCAATGGCGCAGCCGTGAATGGCGCGCGATGGCAAAACGGTAAGCCGGCAGGCGCGCGACACAGACGAACTGCGCCGATGGGCAGCGCCGCTGCATCTGTGGCCAGTCCATGTTGGAACCGTAAGCGAAGTAATACACAAGTTAAGCTCCCAGATTTAGTTAGTTGAAAATATTAAGGAAAGCCGCGCAAAGAGACAAGCGAGTTGGGGGTTTTTTGCAAACCAGATTGCGAGTTTTTTTGTGGGCTTTGCATAGAGCCGGCGTCTAAGATAATAGTTAATACATAAACTATTTATCTAACCGGGGTGATTATGCGCTCAATTGGAAGAGCCTTGGCCGTGGTTTTTGTCCTGTGCGTCATCGCTGCACCGCGCGCGGTTCTTGCGACTGGTGAAGCGACCAAACAGTTGAGCACCACGATCAATGAGTTTGTCGCTATCATGGTCAAAACGCCGGTGTCGGAGTTGCGCGCGACCGGTCTCCCGGAGAAGGCACTTAAACTGATTTTCGAGCGCTTCGACTTCGTCGAAATGACCCAGCTTGCTCTGGGCGGGCATTGGAAGTCGCTGAACCAGAGCGAACAAAAGGAGTTTGTCGATGCCTTCACGCAGCGGTTGCTGGTCAACTACGGCAAGACCGTGCGCAGCAACGGCGACGAAAAAATCGTCTGGCAGCGGGAAACCCAGAACGGCAAGCAGGTGAGCGTCGAGACTAAGGTGGTGAGCGGCGGCGGGGGAGAAACACCGATCGATTATGTGCTACATAACGTTAATGGCCAATGGAAAGTCTTTGATATGTCGATCGACTCGGTGAGTCTAGTAAGAAACTTTCGCGAGCAGTTTCAGCGCATCATCTCGCGCTCATCCGTGCAAGAACTGCTCAAGAAAATCAAACAGATCGATTCTTAGACTGCTAGCGCTGGACAAAGCTCCAATCGAATACCCTGCCCGAGTCGGGCAGGGCCTCTAACTTCATTTCTGCTTTGATCTCTTCCATAGCAATTTGAATTCCCTGCGGGTTGGCCGCACCAGTATTGGACCAGCTCGACGCCGCCAGCTCATAGCTGCCGTCCGCCAGCGCCCCGTCCATCTCGGTCCATTTGACGATCGAGCGCAGGGTTTCCTGCTTGTTGGCTTTGGCGAATTGCACGCCGCGCAGCGTCGCACGCACCAGACGGTGAATTTCATCGGGCTGCTTCTGGATCTTTTCTAAGCGGGTGCCAAAGCCCGCCAGCGGCGAAGGAATCAAATCGCCGACAAAAAGAATCTTCCTAAAGCCTTTCCGTTCAAGCATGACATTGTACGGCGCCTCGATCAGCGCGCCGTCGATGGCGCCGGTCTCCATGGCGGCAATCCGATTGGCGCCGCCGCCAAGCGCGAGAATCTTGACGTCCTGGTTTGGGTTCAACCGATATCGGCGCAGCAGGGCGCGCGCATAGGTGTCGGAGCTGGCGCCGAAGGATGAAATGCCAAGGGTCTTGCCACGCAGCTCTTCGACAGACTGGATGTTTGGCTTTGTGATCAGCGTGAACAGCGGTTTGTCGGCGATGGTCATGACCACGCGCAACGGAATGTTGCGCAGCGCCGCGCGAATCGTCGAGCCCAGCGCGGTGGTGTAGCCGACGTCGGCCGTGATCAGCGCTTGCATGGCGAGCTGCGGTTTCATCAGCACATAATCGACGTCGAGTCCCTCGGCGCGATAAAAGCCTTTCTCGCGCGCCAAGTGAATCGGAAACCACGACAGTGACTTGGAAGGCGCGGAGACCAGCACTTTGGCGTTCTGACTGTGCGCCTGCGGGGCGCCGAGCAGCAACGCGATCAATATTGACGGTAGCAAGACCAGGGCTTTCATGGTGCCAGGAAAATAGCCGGTGCCGCGTGGGCTGACAAGTGGCGCCGGTCGTTGACCGGCTGTAGCGCATTCGATAAGCCTCTTGGCATGAGCAAACTCAAAATCACACTGGCCCTGGGCTCCTATGATCGGCACGCGCCGCTGCTGGAAGGGTGCATTCAACACCCTCTGGTGGACGTTCAATACATCGAAAGCGACCCGCAACAGGGGCGGCACGAGCGGTTTCTGCAGCATTTCGAGTACGATGCGGCGGAGTTGTCGTTCTCCTCTTATTTGATTGCCATCGACCAGGGCATGCCGGTGCATGCTGTGCCGATTTTCCCACGCCGTTTGTTCAGCCAATCGCAAATGTACAGGAACGTTAACTGTGGGATCCGTGCGCCGTCGGATCTGGCCGGCAAACGAATCGGGCTGAGCGGCTACCAAAATACCCTCGGCGTGCGTGCCAAGGGCGATCTAACGCATTTTTATGGTGTCGATCGCCGCTCCGTGACTTGGGTTACACCGGGCAAAGAGGTGGTCGACGTGAAGCTGCCTGACGATCTGAAAATCGAAACCCGCGGCAGCATGGACGAGATCGAGAAAGAGTTCTCCGAGGGCACGATTCAAGCGATGTTTGTTTCGCGGTTGCCGAAAGTGTTTCGCGACGGCAATCCCAACCTGGCGCGCTTGTTTGAAAATCCCCAAGCGGAAGAAGAGCGCTATCTCAAAGAAGAAGGCTATTTTCCGATCATGCACGTGCTGGCGTTCAAGAAAGAGCTGGCGCAAGAGCATCCTGAGCTGCCAACGGCACTGTTCGATATTTTCGAGCAGGCACGGCTGCGCGCCATGCGGCGCTGGGTCGACCCCAACTGGTCGATGCTCATGTGGGGCCGGCGCGAGCTGGAGCGGCAGGGTGAAGCTTACAAAACCGATCCGTGGCGCAACGGCCTGGAGGCCAACCGCAAAAATATCGAGCGCTTTGCGCTTTACAGCAATGAGCAAGGACTGACACGGCGGCGCTTGACGCCGGAAGAACTGTTTGTGCCGATCGGTTGAGGATTTATTCACCACGAAGGCGCGAAGGGCGCGAAGGTCGGAGAGAAGAACCACGAAACACACGAAAATCACGAAAGGAAAACTGGGCCGATTGTTTTTTCGTTTATTTCGTGTGTTTCGTGGTTGTCTCTTAATCTGTCCTTGGTGCTTTCGTGGTGAGTCCGTTCCCTTGACAGCTTCGGCGCTCTTGCATATCTCAACAATAGCGAACTGACGAAAGGACTCTGTGTCAATGGCTCGTCAATACAAATGCATTTCCGGCGACGGTCACATCGATCTAAACCCGGACATCTGGCGCGATCGCGTGCAGGCACAATTCCGCGATCGCGCGCCCAAGCGCGTTAAGATGGACAACGGCTCCGACGCCGTGGTGATCGACGGCGGCAAGCCCAACACCATCGGCATCACTCGCAGCGTGCGCGTCGCCCATATCGATCTCGCCAAGCAGGTGCCAACGTTCGAGACCTGCGCCGGCACCGGCTCTCCCGAGCAGCGTTTGGCGGAACAGGATCAAGACGGCATCGATTGCGAGATCTTGTTTTCGCAAATCACTTTCGTGCTGCGCCAAACCCCGGACGACGATCTCTATCGTGACTGCATCCGCGCCTACAATGAGTTTCTCGCACTAGAGTATAGCGCGCCGGCGCCGGATCGCCTGGTTTGCATGGGCACGCTGCCGACGACCAATGTCGACGACGCCATCAAAGAGATGGAGCATTGCAAAAAGCTAGGCATGAAGGGGATGAAACTTGATCGCTATCCGAGCGGCAAGAGCTATCCGACAAAAGAGGACGACAAGTTTTGGGCGGCTGCCATCGATATGCAAATGGCGCTCACCAATCACAACACCGGCAACATGGGCTCGGGTAGAGGTCAGCCCGATTACATGTACCCCAAAGACCCTGGGCATGATGTGCATCAGAAGGAAGCCTTTAAGTTTTTTACGCGTTTTACCAACGACGCCATGACCGCCGCTTTGCAGATGGCTTTCTTCGGCGTGTGGGATCGTTTTCCCAAGCTTGAAATCTACTGGGCGGAAACGATGATCGGCTGGTTTGAATACGGCTTGTGGCAGGTCGACGATCACTATGACCGTTACATGGGCATGATCAACGACGCCTGGGGCTTGAACAAGCTCGATCGCAAGCCCAGTGAATACTTGAAAGATCGCAACTACTGGGGCTTTCTGCGCGACCCGGTGGGCATCAAGCGGCGCCACTGCATCGGCGTCGACAAGCTCATGTGGGGCACCGACTTCGCCCACGCCGCCAGCGATTTTCCCAACTCGCAGAAATACCTCAAAGAAGATTTCGCCGGCGTGCCGGAGAACGAGCTGCGCGCCATGCTGGTGGATAATTGCGTGCGCTATTTCCACCTCGATCAATAAGATGACTCACCACGAACACGAAGAATACGAAGTGAAGCCAAAGAAATTTTTTGTCCGAACCTTCGTGCTCTTCGTGCCTTCGTGGTGAAATCACTTTGCCCAAACGCTCTCACCGGAGAAAAATCTATGAGCGACGTTGGCACCACCCATGAAGACCTCGAGCGGTTTCTCGGCGAGCACTATCTTGTCGGCGCCGGGTTAAAGCGCGACAAGCGCATGACGCCGCGCGGGGGTAAGACGGCGGCGCACTGGCAATGGGATGGCATCCATCGCGGCTTGATGCGCTCCGGTGAGATCGTCACGGTGGGGCCCAACGGCATGACCGGCATGCGTTCAGTGGTGGGTATCGAGGCGAAGAACTTTCCTATCTGGATGAACGCACAGATTCTCATGCCCGGCGAGCGCACGCAGTGCCATCGCAACTTGCGCAGTGAGACGCGGCTCGTGTGCGAGGCGCCGAAGGATGCGGTTTTCGTCTGCGAGTATGAGGCCTATCCGATGGAGCGGGGCGATGTGATTATCAGCCCGGCGTGGACCTATCACGACCATTGGAACAAAGACAAAACGCCGGCGATCTGGATTGACGGCTACGATAACGGCTACAACCCCAACGTCAACATCAATGAACGCTTCCCTAAAGACGCGCCCTACGAAGAAGTGAAAAAGCCCACTGGCTATGGTCAACGCACCCTCGGTCTGGCACGGCCGATCGCCAACGAAGCGCCGTTTCCGCTGCCGCCGATGCGCTACGCCTGGGCGGACACCTACGGCGCGCTGATGGCGCTGCGCGAAAACAACGAAAGCGATCCCTACGACGGCGTGATGATCATGCTCGCCAGTCCGGTGGACGGCGGCCCGACGCTGCCGACGATCGCCTGGCATGCGCAGCTATTGGCGAAAAAGCAGAAAACCCTGGCGCACCGCCACAACAGCACCACTTTCTACTTTGCCTTCGAGGGCGCCGGGGCGGTGGTGATCGACGGCGAGCGGCTGGAATATCACAAGGGCGATATCTTCGCTGTGCCGGCCTGGACCTGGCACCATCATGAGAACCGCGCGAGCGATGATACAATTCTTTTCTCCATCGATGACTGGCCGGCGATGAAAAAGCTTGGCTTCTACATGAAAGAAGAGGCCAAAGGGTTTTAGAGGAGGGCAGGTCTGAGACCTGCCCCTATATCAACCAACCCGTCACGGCAACGATCGCGACTTCGTGGGGGCGCGGCTAAGACCCGCCCGGTTTTCCCCTGTAGAGTCCTGCCCGACTTTCGTGTAAGAGAATCAGCACGATTATGAGCAAGAGCGCTCCTACCCAGGCGGCCAATGGCGCTGTTGCAGCGAAAGTCGCCGTCAGTTTGAAGAACCTGTGGAAGACCTATCCCGGCAATAACCACCCTGCGGTCAAAGATCTCTCCCTCGATATCCGCGATGGCGAAATTCTGACGCTGCTCGGTCCGAGCGGTTGCGGCAAGACCACCACGCTGCGGATGGTCGCCGGTTTGGAAGTTCCCGACGGCGGCGATATTTTTTTCGGCGAGCAAGCGGTCGTGATGACCGCGCGGCGGCTCTGTTTGTCGCCCGACAAGCGCAACGTCGGCATGGTGTTTCAGTCCTATGCCATCTGGCCGCACATGACGGTTGCGGAAAACGTCGCCTTCCCTTTAAAGGCGCGGCGTTTTCCCAAGCACGAGATCAGCGATCGGGTGCGCAAAGCGCTCGATCTTGTCGGTTTGACCGGATTTGAAGACCGCCAGGGGCCGCTGTTGAGCGGCGGGCAGCAGCAGCGGGTTGCGTTCGCCCGGGCACTGGTCACGGAGCCCAAGGTTTTGCTGCTCGATGAGCCGTTCAGCAACTTGGACGCCAAGCTGCGCGAGCAGATGCGCCTCAGCGTCAAACTTTTGCAGAAGCGTCTCAACATCGCCATGTTGTTTGTCACCCATGATCAGATCGAAGCGCTGAGTTTGTCTAATCGCATCGCGTTGATGAACCAGGGCGTGATTCAACAGCAGGGCGATCCGCGCTTGCTTTACGAAGAGCCGGCCAATGAGTTTGTGCGCGATTTTGTCGGCCGCACTTTGTTGTTCAAAGGGAAAGTCCAGACCAGCAACCCCTCCGGGCAGATGGCGATTGCGTTGGAGGGGGCGCCGGATTGCGTCGTCTTTGGCCGGACCTACAATCCGGACGGTGTCCAAGCGAATGCCGCGGTCTACATCGGCGTGCGGCCAGAGGACATCGCGATTCAACCGGCAACGGCCGCTAGCGTGCCGGCGGGCATGATCGGCGGCACAGCCCAAGCGGCGCTCTTTGTCGGCGAGCGCATCGAGTATCAAGTGGAGGTGGACGGCCAGGGTAGCGTGGTTATTTATGGCGAACGCCACCAACCGATCGAGGAAGGCATTAAGGTTTGGTTGAAGCTGCGCCCGGATGGCCATAGCGCATGGTCATCGGACTGGGCGCATAGAGAAGAGTGAGGTTATGAGAAAGTCATCAGACGGATCAGGCCGATCGGTTGGATCTTTAATCTTGATAGTGGCAATGTTCGCGAGCAGCGTCGTCTTTGCCGCCGCCGCGCCGGCGAACTTTGACGCTGAGTGGGCAAAGTTGGTCGCCGCGGCGCAGCAGGAAGGCACAGTAACAGTCGCTTCCGGCGGCGCGCCGTCGCGCCAGTATCGGCCGGTGGTGGAAGCTTTCACGAAAAAATTTGGTGTCAAGGTTGAAGTGTCGACCGGCAATGCAACGGACACCGTCAACCGCGTTCTGGCCGAGCGCAAGGCCGGCAAATTCACCATGGACGTGGCGTTGATCAGCTCGCGCGAGAACCAGCAGCGGCTGGTGCCGTCCGAATCGCTGGTGCCGATCACGCCGATGTTGTTTCATCCGGAAGTGACCGACCTCTCTAAATGGTACAAGAACCGCCACATGTATGCCGACAAGTTCAGCAAGTTCACGCTGATCTATCATGCCGGCTTAGAAGACCAATACGAGACTTGGTACAACACCGACAAGATCAAAGAAGCGGAAATCGCCACACTCAACAAGCAGACCGATGTGTTCGATCCCAAATGGAAAGGCAAGGTCGCCGGCCAGGGTCTGGGCGATCCTTCCGGCATTCGCCAGATGATCGACAGCTATTTCGAGCCCGACCGCGGCCCCGACTGGGTAAAGAAATACATGATGGATACCGGCGTTACCTTCACCGACGACCGGCGCATCCTGGAGACCTGGGTCGTCAACGGACGCTTTCCGCTGCAGTTCGTCGCTACTGGCACCGAGGAGTACGTCGGGCTGGCGAAGAAGGGGCTGCCGATCAAACCGCGCTCTCTGGTCAAGAAAGCCGGCGTGCTACGCGCGTCGGGTTCCGGCTGCTGTATCTCGATGTTTGCCAATGCGCCGCATCCCAATACGGCCAAGCTTTTCGTCAATTGGTTCCTAAGCAAGGAAGGCCAGACGCTGACGCACACGCTGATTCCCAATCTCGATCGCTCATCGCTGCGCACCGATGTGCCCTTTGGCGAAGTCTCACCGCAGCAGCGCCGCGGCTTTGGCAAAGAGTATGCCTTCCCCGATGCGGATCCGGCCACGGGGGGCAAGCAGGAAGAGGTGCAGAAGTGGCTCTTCAAGCTCTGGGAGTCGCGGCAGAAGTAGTGGCCCGGAGATCCGACCGATCCGTCGGATCAGTCCGATCCGTCTGATCATGGCACCAAGCTCCACCCTCGACCAAGTTAGCACTGCGCCAGTAGCCCCGGTGGCAACCTTGACCAAGGGCCATTTCACCATGGCCGTGGTGCTGCTGGCGCTTGGCTATATTCTTATCTGGCCGGTGCTGCTGCTGTTGATCAACAGCTTCAACGCCGCCGGCGACTGGTTCGTCGAGCCGCGCCGCTGGGGCGTCGACCACTGGGTCAATGGTTTTCAACGTCCCGGTCTGCTGCGCTCGCTCGGCAATTCGCTATTGATCTGGGCGCTGACCGTGGTGATTAGCTTCCCCATCGGGGTCGCCATTGCCTGGCTCCTGGCGCGCACCAAAATTCCCTGCAGCCGCACGTTGGAGTTCTTGTTCTGGGTCTCCTACATGGTGCCGAGCTTGCCGACGACGATCGCCTGGATCACTTTGCTCGACCCCGACATCGGCATGATCAACGTCGGCCTGAAGAATCTTTTCGGCCTCGACCAGGGGCCGTTCAATATTTTCAGCGTGCCGGGGATAGTTTGGGCCAATCTGATGGGCCACGGCATCTCGATCAAAGTCATGCTGATGACCCCAGCTTTTCGCAACATGGACTCGACCCTCGAGGAGGCGGCGCGGGTTGGCGGCGCGAGTAACTTGCGCACGCTATTCAAGGTGACCTTGCCGCTGATGGTCTCGCCGATGATCATGGTCTTCGCGCTGCAATTGCTGCGGGTCTTTCAATCTTTCGAAACCGAGTATCTGCTCGGTGTGCCGTTTGGCTTTTACGTCTATTCGACCAAGGTCTATGCGTTGGCGCGCAATGCCATACCCAATTACGGCGAGGCCACGGTGCTCGCGAGTATTACGTTGTTAATCATTGCGCTGATCATTCCGCTGCAGCGCTGGATTCTCGACCGGCGCCGCTACACGACCATTACCGGCGCCTTTCGGCCCGGCTTGCTCGACCTTGGCAAGTGGAACTATGCCGCCTTCGCGGTGATTGCGACGCTACTCGTGCTGCTTACGATTGGCCCGTTGGTGGTGCTGGTGCTGGGAAGCTTCATGCAGCGCATCGGCTATTTCATGCTCGGCTATACCTTCGAACATTGGCGGCTGGTGCTAAGCGATCCGGTTTTCATCAAAGCGCTGCGCACGACGTTGGTTTTGGCGAGCGCCGCGGCGCTCTGCAGTCCGTTGCTGTTTTCGGTGATCGCCTACATCATCGTCCGGACCAAATTGCCGGGGCGCAATGCGCTGGACTTGATGATCTGGAGCGGCGGCGCCATTCCCGGCATTCTTGCCGGCCTGGGGCTGCTCTGGCTGTTCGTCGGCACGCCGGGTTTGAACTTGCTGTTTGGCACTATCTGGGCGCTGATTCTGGTCGTGATCCTCCAAGGCAAGACCACCGGCGTCAACATCATGAAGGGGGTGCTGGTTCAGGTCGGCGCCGACATGGAAGAGGCGGCGCGGGTCGCCGGCGCGGGCTGGATCCGCACCTATTTTCGCATTTGGCTGCCGCTGCTGGCGCCGACATTGATCCTCTTGGCGGTGATGAATTTCGTCAGCGCCGCCGGCGCGACCAGCAGTATCATTCTTTTGGCATCGCGCGATACCATGACGCTATCTCTGATGGCCTTGGAATTGTCTGCCACCGCTGTGAGCAACCGTGAGGCGGCCAGCATTATTAGTATCTTTATCATTGCGATTACCTTCGTGGGTGCGCTGCTAGTGCGCTACTGCGGCCGGCGCGTGGGCGTGCGCCACGACATGCATGGCAGCGCGGTGGGCGCGAGCGCGCGATCAAGATAGCGCTTGCTCTTGCATGGCGGCTTGTCCCTGCGTTCACAAAAATATTGCTTAATACCGTAAATTTTTGTGGACATTTTTCTGCGTATTCGGTAAAGACAAGAAGAATCACTATCGCGAAAGCTTCGAATGAGCCCCACGCGCGTGTCTTGGCGTTAGGGGTTCCATATATGAGTTCCATCGCTCGCGCTGTACTCGCCACGATTGTCGCTTCGCTGGCTCTTTTGTCAGGCGCCGTTGCGTGGGCTGACATCGGCCAAATCAAATCCCTTTCCGGGGAAGTTTACCTGATCAGAAACTCCGTGCAGCAGCGTGCCGCAGTGGGCGGCCTGGTGCAGCAGGGCGACGTGCTGGCCACCGGCGCCAATAGCAGCGCGGGTATCACCTTCGTCGACAATTCGCGTCTCTCGGTCGGCTCCAACACACGCATTGAAATAGCTCAATACCGCTATGACCCGACAACCCAGGAAGGCGTATTTCTGACCGATATCAAACGCGGGACGCTTTACGTCGTTTCTGGAACCATCGCTAAACAGCCCGGCGAGCCCATGAAGGTTAGGACGCCGACAACGGTGATCGCGGTGCGCGGCACCACGCTCGCGGTCAAAGTTGAAGAGTGACATGATGTCGAGACGCAGCCGCAGAAAAAGCAGCAACAAGATCGCGCTCTACAGCGCGCTCTTGGTTTGTGCGCTGTGGCTAGCTGGCTGCACCACCGCGACCAATACGACGGTCATCCTACTGCCAGAAAAGGACGGCCGGGAAACCTCGGTGATTGTCGGCGAGGGTGGGAACACCATTGTGTTGAACAAGCCGTTGCAGGTGGCGATTATCGATACCCGTCGGGCGATGCGGCAAGTCGACATGACTCTCGATGAAGTAAACAAAATGTTTGCCGAGGCGCTCGCTGCGCAGCCGCCCGAACCGATCAAGTTTACACTTTATTTCATTACCGGCGGCACTAACCTGACCGCGGATTCACAGCCCTATGTGGAAACCATCATCAGGGAAGTCGCCAAGCGGGTGGCCGTCGAGGTGGAGATCACCGGCCACACCGACCGCGTCGGCAGCCTCGCGGACAACGATAAACTCTCTTTGCAGCGGGCTGACGCCGTGCTCAATATTCTTCAGCAACGGGGCCTGGCGCCAAGCAGTTTCAAGCGCACGGTGGGGCGCGGCGAGCGCGAACCGCTGGTGCCGACCGCGGACGAAGTTGCCGAGCCGCGCAACCGCCGGGTTGAAATCATCCTGCGTTAGCTGGCGCCGTCGCTGCTCGCAATTCGTTCGAGCCGTTCAAACAATTCAAACCCTTCGCTACGGGACCATTCAGGGCTCACCGTTCCTCGAAATCCACTTGCCGGAGCAGCGACCGCTTATGGTTGCGTCGCGAGCGTCGCACCCGCGCTTCACTTGCTTTTCAGTGCCACGTGAACTCCATGTCCCAACAGACCGTCACAGATGCTCTCGTCGAATATCTTATCTCGCGCAACGTGACCCATGTCTTCGGCGTGCTCGCCCACACGCTGTTTCCCATTGGCGACGCGATGGCGAAGCTTCGGGAGCAGCGGCACTGGGCATCGTCCATGCCGGTGCCGCCACTCGTTCTCGGGCATCTCGTCCTTGTCCTGCGTCGCCAGGGTCAGGCTGGCGCACAGATTTCTGCTGAAAACCCAAGAAGGCTTCGAGCGGCGTAGCCTGAACCCGACGCGCGGTTCTTGCATTTACGCGCCGACGTATCATGCTTGAGATGACATCACGAAAAACCCATCGAGGAGGCAACTCGTATGAAAAAAAGCATTGCGGTATGCGTGCTGGTCCTGTCTTTGGCCTTGGTTGGCGCAGCGGCTCGGGCGCAGGAAGCTAACCCGGGCGGCGGCACCACGCAACTGCGTTCGCCGGATGTGGTCTACGTGCCAACGCCGACGGAGGTGGTCGAGGCCATGCTCAAAGTCGCTAAAGTCGGCAAGGGCGACGTGGTTTATGACCTTGGCTCGGGCGATGGGCGCATTCCGATATTGGCCGTGGAAAAATACCATGCCGAGCGGGCGGTCGGCATCGATATCAACCCCGAGCGGGTGCGCGAAGCCCAGGCCAACGCCAAGAAAGCCGGCGTCGAAGATCGCGTGCGCTTTCTCAATCAAGATCTGTTCGAGTCGAAGATCAGCGATGCCACCGTGGTGACGTTGTATCTGCTCAGCACGCTGAACGTGAAATTGCGGCCCAAGCTGCTCGAAGATCTCAAATCTGGCACGCGCGTGGTCTCGCACGCTTTCGATATGGGGAGTTGGAAACCGAAGGAAACGCTGACGATCGACGGGCGACAGGTTTATTTTTGGATCATTCCGCAGAAGGGCACGCCGGAATACCAGGCCGCCATGGCGGCGGCGGGGAAGACGACGAGCCGGTAGGCGCGGTTGCGCTCGGAAAAATCGATGATGGAGGATTGAAGATGGAGGATCGCGTTGATCAGCTACATTCGAGCTGTGCGCGGCGGTTTTGATATAGCATCTGAGCTGAGCGGGGATATGGGTGCAGCGCGCTAGGGGGCGACGTGGCGCTGCTTTGAATAGAGGTTACTGTGCCGGCGCTGGTATACGATTTGCTCAACCCTACCTGGGTTCTGAAAGCGGCGGCCAGAGGGCGGTTTTTCCAACACAAACGCGGCGCCCCGAAGGGTTTTTCAACGGTCGGGACTGAAGGAAATGTCCGCGTCGCCGAGCCATTACAAACCTCGCCAATCGTGCGGCTGCGAAGCCTATGACCGAAAACCCCCAGAGCACGGCAGCTGACGCTGCCAAACAAAGCGTCCCCCTGACCCGCGCCGCGCACGCCCAGTGGTACAAAGATGCAATCCTTTGCGAAATCCATGTGCGCGCCTTTTGCGATGGCAATGGCGATGGTATCGGTGACTTTAAAGGGCTCACTGAAAAGCTCGACTACTTGCAGGACCTGGGGTTTACGGCAATCTGGCTCTTGCCGTTCTAGCCGTCGCCGCTGCGCGACGACGGCTACGATATTTCCGACTACACCGACATTCATCCGAGTTATGGCACGCTGCAAGATTTTCGCGCTTTTTTGAGAGCGGCGCACCAGCGCAATCTGCGGGTCGTCACCGAGCTGGTGATCAACCATACCTCGGATCAGCACCCCTGGTTCCAGCGCGCGCGGCGCGGCAAGTGCGATTGATCGATGCGGTGCCGTTGCGTGCCAACGGTGCGACCGCCTACGTCAGTATCGTGCAAGTGCAGTACCACGAGGGAGCTGCGGAAGATTATCTGCTGCCGATTCGCTATGCGAGTGGCGAGCGTTCGGGAGAGCTTAAGCTTTCCCAGGCCGTCATCGCTCAGCTGGCCGTGGGGTTGCAGCCAGTCGAGGAGGGCGTTGTCTATGATGCGCTGATCGACGCCGACTTCGCCGGCACGCTGCGCGACGCCAGCGTGCGGCGTCGGGTTGTGAAATCAGCGGATGAGGATGGCATTGAAGTAGCGGCCGTGCCAGCGCGCGGCTTGCGCAAACTAATCGGTCCGCCGGCGATCATCCCGGCGGCCACCTGGGTGCGCGACGAGGAAAACCATACTTCCGTGATATTTGGCGAGCGCTTGGTGCTCAGGGTGTTTCGACGCTTGTATGCGGGCATCCATCCCGATTTGAAAATTAATCGCTTTTTGAACGATAGGACGAGTTTTCGCCACGTTCCGACGCTGGCCGGACACATCGAGCTGCGCTGCCCCGATCGCGCGCCGACGGTGGTGGCGATCCTCCAGGGCCGGGTGTTGCACGAAGCCGACGCTTGGAGCTACACACTCGACGCGCTGAAGCAGTTTTTTGAGCGGTGTCTGCCACGTCCCTGTGACGTTGAATTTCCGCGCCGTCATCTCGTCGACTTGGCGGAGGAAGAGATTTCCGAGGCGGCGCAGGAGCTGATCGGTGGCTACCTTGCGTCCGCGGGACTTTTGGGACAACGCACCGGCGAGTTCCACATTGCGCTGTCGAACGCTGGCGAGGAGCCGCAATTCGCCCCTGAGCCATTCACGTTGCAGGACCGCCAATCGTTATATCAGAACCTGCGCGCCTCGGCGCAGCGAGCGCTGGCACTCCTGCGCCAGCGCTTGGCGCAACTGGCGGAACCGCTCAAGCCTCTAGCCAGCGAGATTGGCGGCGCCGAGGGGCGCCTTTTGGCGCGCTACCGGATGCCGCTCGATAGGAAGATTACCGGGCTGCGGCTGCGCTGCCATGGCGATTACCATCTCGGACGAGTGCTGTTTACCGGCAAGGATTTTGTGCTCGTCGATTTCTCGGGCGAGCCCGGTCGCCTGCTCGGTGAGCGGCGCCTGAAGCGCCCGGCATTGCGCGACGTGGCATCCATGCTGCGCTCGTTCGACAATGCGGCCCGGGTGGCCGTGCGCACCAGCGGTCATCGCGTCGAGGACGCGGTGGCGCTCGAACCTGGGCGCACTTTTGGAATCGCTGGGTTTGCGCCGTGTTTCTCAAGAGGTATTTTCAAGCGGTTCAGCGCAGTGCTTTTCTGCCGAAAACCAAAGAAGAAAACAAAGTGCTGCTCGACGTGCTCCTGCTCGATAGGGCGATTTATGAATTGACCGACGCACTCAACACTCGATTGGAGTGGGTTGACGTGCCGCTGGGTGGCTTGGTCGAGCTGCTAAATCGCGAGGAGTGACTCTTGCGCCACCGATCAAAGCGCGCCTACTGTAGCTGGATCGGCGGCGTGGCTACTTTGAGCGTACCGGCTAATTCCTTCAGCGCTTCCCAGGTCGGGCCTTCGATCTCGACACCACGCTGTTGGTTCTGCGCTTCGCGGCGCCGCCCCGATTCGCCGGGCAGCAGTATCTCGCTGAAACCGGGTGCGCACTTTGTCGATTTGATGAACCCGATCATCTCGTCGACTTTGTCGTAGAACGTCTCCAGCGGTTGAAACTCTTCGACGGCGAAGGCTTGAAGAAACAAACCGTTGACGCCGTGGCCGCGGTTGTCCCAGTAGAGTTTGCCCATGCCGTTGCCGGAAAGCAGCCCTGCGAGTATTTCCGTCATCAGCGCGACACCCGAGCCCTTGTAGCCGCCGAAGGCGGTGAAGACGCCGCGCGGCGGGCCGCGAAAGGCGTCGAAGTCAGTGGTCGGGTTGCCGTGGCCGTCGAGCATGACCCCTGCGGGGATTTTCTCTTTGGCGCGCACGCGCTTTTGTATTTCACCCATGCTCATGGACGCGGTGGCGAAATCTAGAATAATCTGCTTGCCGCCGCGCGCCGGGATGCCAAAGGCCATCGGGTTGGTGCCGGTGATCGGTTTCATGGCGCCGTAAAGCGCGGTGACGGCCGAGCCGACGCAGGCTGCGCCGATGCCGATCATGCCCTGGGCGGTGGCCATCTCCATGTAGTCGGCTAACCTGCCGGTGTGGCCGGCGCGCCGCAGGGTGACGATGCCGGCGCCGTGTTCTTTGGTTTTCTTGATCGCCAGCTCCATGGCGAAGCAGGCGGCCACCTGGCCGATGTAATGTTTGCCGTCGACGGCCGCGGCGATTTTGCCTTCCCGCTCGATGGCCGGCCGCTCTTTGATCTGGTAGGTGCCGTCTTTGATCCAGTCTAAATAGGGCCTGACGCGAATCACGCCGTGGCCGGCGTAGCCGCGCAGCTCGCCGCGCACCAGCAGGTCGGCGACGAGCTTGGCATCGTCGGCGGGCATGCCGCCCTTGGACAGCAGTTGATGACAAAACTCTAGGAGTTGTTGAGGGTCGACCTTTGGCAACGGGTGGCTCCGGATTGTGTGGAGTTAGATGCCTTCGCCCATGCCGCGCTGGCGGAAAAACGGTGTGCGGTTCCATTCAAAAGCTTCTTGAATTTTGCGTGGCAGGGGCGGTTTGCGCGAGGTCATGAACCGGATGAACTCGTCTTTCGAAGTGATTGTCATACGCGGATTTTTTTGTTTCTCGTCGCCCAGCGTCGAAACCGCCTCGCGATAGTCGTGGCCGGGGTAGAGGCGCAGGTCGCCGCCCAGCGCTTCGAGGCGGCGCAGGCTATGCCACTGACTCTCGGCGCTGCCGCCGGGCAGGTCGGTGCGGCCGCAGCCACCGATCAAAAGCGTGTCGCCGGTGAAAATCCGGTCGTTGAAGAGCAAACACATCGAGTCGAGGGTATGGCCCGGTGTGGCGACGACTTTGAGCGCCTGGCGGCCGAATTTTATCTCGTCGCCGTCATCGACGCGAATATCGATGTAGGGCGCGTCGGCAGCCCGGTGCATGACCACTTGGATGCCATAGCGCTCGCGCATGACTTTGCATGCCGAGTTGTGATCGGCGTGGGTGTGGGTGTCGATGGCGTAAAGTAGTTTGGCCTTGAGAAATTCCGCCAGCCCGACGTAATCGTCCGCCTTGTCAATTTCTGGGTCGATGACGATGCAGACTTTTTCCGCGGCGCAGCCAAGAATATAGGACAGGCAGCCCGCGGAGCGGATCTGCTCGAAAAAGATTTCAGCGCCGCTCATGGAGACTCTTACTTCGATGCCGGCACGGGAATCAGCTTTTGCTTCTCGATGTTGTAGCGGCTGCGATCGATCTTATCCAAATCATAACTCAAGAAACGAAATACCACGCCAGGTCCTTGGACCGCGTTGGTCGAATGGATCTCACCTTTCAAGTAGGGGATCACGGTGCCGGCTGAAAGCTTGTCGAGGCGGTGCTGTGCCAGCACCGCTTTGCCCGGCTCAGCGCCGTCATCGGTGCGTTTGAAAGTCTTGATCTCGGTGAGCCCGGTGTAGGCGCCGTAGACCACCCAGCAGGGGCCGTGATCGTGCGGCGTGTTGCCGTGGCCCTGCTTGTGCACATGGCCCATCTGGATAAAGCCATGATCCGGATCGCGGTAGAGCTCGCGCGACGGTTTGCCGTCGCCGATCAGCTCGGCCATCCAGGGGTCGTTGGGGCTGGTCGAGGCGAAGAGTTTTTCCATTGCCGCTTTGACTTTGAAGGGCAGCTGCGGATCTTTGCCGTCGCCCCAAATCGCGCGAACTTCAGCGATATATTGCTCCAGTGTGTTAGCGGCTTTGCGTTCTTGTACGGCCATAAGGAATCTCCTTTCGATAGCGTATGTCTATCACGCCCCGAGCTTATTCGTCTAGTTGCTGCGCTGGAAGCTTTTCGGTTCTGGAATTTGAAATCTGCAATTTGTAATGCCGAGCGTTAGCGAGGCGGTCCTGATTGACAGCACCGCCGGCGCTCTGTTACCTGTGAGAAAAAATTTTTTCACGATCGTGAGTGAATCATGACCATCGAAGCACAGGAACTACGCCGGGTGATGGGGCACTTTGCCACCGGCGTGACAGTGATCACAACCAAAGACCAGGGCGGCGCGCCGCAGGGATTGACGGCGAATGCTTTCATGTCGCTTTCGCTCAATCCGCCGCTCGTGATCATCAGCGTCGACAAGGGCGCCACATGTTATAACTGCTTTGAAAAGGGCAACGGCTACACCGTCAATTTCTTAAGCGAAGATCAAGAGGATATCTCCAAGCGCTTTGCCACCAAGGGTATCGACAAGTTCGCCGGCCTCAATTGGCACGAAGGGCAAAACGGTGCGGCGATCATCGATGGCGTGCTCGGCCATGTCGAGTGCCGCATCACCCAGAGCTACGACGGCGGCGATCACACCATCGTCGTCGGCGAGATCCTCAACGTCGCCGCCACCGGCGAACGGCCGCTGCTGTTTTTTCGCGGGAAGTATCAGAAACTGCCAAACTAAAAAGCGGAAACGCGGAAAGCGGAAACGTGGAAAAAATCAGCCCGAGGTTTCTTGGGATTTGAAATTTCCGCTTTCCGCGTTTCTGTTTTGGCCCTAGGCGCCCAGCGCCAGCGCGTTAATACAAGGCAAACCGCTAATCAAAGTCTTGGTCTTGCCCTTCGAGTCGACCTTGATCACTTCGCCGTCGGCGGTGCCGACAAGCACGCTGTCGCCGTCGAAGCCCTCGCACATTTCCATCACGCCGCCGGTCATCTGATCGGTCAAGAATTCCCATTTGGCGCCGTCCTGCGATTTGAAGATCGCGGTTTTGGCGCGCCCTTCACGCAGCCAGGTGCGCGGCCGATCTTGGGTGATGCCGAGAAAGATATTGCCGTTGTCGTCCTCCGCCAACGCGTTGCCGTAGGTGCGGCCGCCCGGCGGCGTCACAGTTGCCCATTTATTGCCGCGGTCGGTGCTGCGCGCCACGCCTTCGCCGCAGGCAGCCACCAACAGGCCGGGGCGTTTTTGCGCCGACAGGATGCTGTGCAAGTCGGGGTCGGTGAGGCCGTCGTTACGTTTGGTCCAGTTCTGGCCGTCGTCTTCGCTGACCAGAATGCCACCGACTTCGATGCCGCAGTAGATGCGGTTACCGGATTTTTCAGTTGTCAAAACCCGAGTGCGCGGCGCCAAGTCGGGGTTGGGTGGAAAGGTGCCGCCCAGGGCGCCCTGGCGAATGCCTTTGATCTCTTCCCAGCCTTTGCCCTCAGGTTTTACGTACAAGCAGGCCGGCCGGGTGCCGACCATGACTTTGCCGGGCAGCGCCAGCATCGCAGACATTTCCAAGATCGGCACGTTGGGCTCGGCGCGCTTCCACTCCTTGCCGGCATCAATGGTCACAAACATGCCGGAGTGCTCGGTGCCGGCGTAGACTTTCTTGCGATCGCCGGGGTCCACCTGGATGCAGCTCATCTGCCAAAACGTCAGGGCGCGATCGGTCTGCTGCCAATCTTCGCCGTTTCGTTCAAATCGATACCAGCCGGAATGGGTCGCCAAGTGAATCGCTTTGTTTGTGCCGTTGGTCGCCATAAAACACCTCCCAGGTTTGAGTTTAGCGTTTGGGGTCTAGTGTCTAGCGTTTCCTTGAACTTCCGCGGTTAAACGCTAGGCGCTAGACGTCTAACTAGTTTCCCTGAGAATACGTCGGAGGTGAATTCGGCGTCAAGAGGGGCCGCGCTGTGCGCAGCGGTTGCGGGTTTCGAGTTCCGGGTTGTTCGGGGTCGATCGAGCCAACAACCGCGAATGAGGGGACCCATACCGCTTTACATCGAGCGCCCAAGTCCGGTGAACCCGAAACCACGCAGATCGGGTTGACAACCCGATCTGCGCCCTCTACCCTGAGGAAAACATTGATGTTTCCATTTGTCATTGCCGAAACCGGGCGGTGGTATGGACGCCTATGACAGCAAAACTGCAAGCCGCATTGTCGGTGTGAGTTTGCGGCAAATTCAATACTGGGATGAGCGCGGCTTTGTCCGGCCGTCGGTGCGGCTTGCCGGCGGGCGCGGCACCAAGCGGCTTTATTCCTTTCACGATTTGATCTGTCTCAAGGTCGTAAAGGACCTGGCCGGTTATGGCTTTAGCCTGCAGCGGATCCGGCGCTGCCTGCAGCCGTTGCGCAAAGCCGATGGCCGCGCGATCGAGGTGACCCATGGCTCGCGCTATCTCACCAACGGCGAAGATTTGTTCATGATCACCAGCGACCGCGAAAAGATTTTGGGCGCCATGGAGCGCCAGTTCGTGTTGTCATTGGGCATCGGCCATTTGGTGCAGGAGTTGTCGGGCGCGGTGGCGCGCGCGGCGCTGCCGGCACGGCGCCGGCGCGCGCTCTTGAACGGTGCGGGGGAAAAATTCAGCGGACGCGCCTAGCGGCGGATTCCAGATTACCAATTCCAGATTCCAGATATTTCGATGGAACCGACGAAAGTCACGCCGATGATGCAGCAGTACCTGCAGATCAAGGAGCGCCATCGCGACGCGATTTTGTTTTTTCGTCTGGGCGATTTCTACGAAATGTTTTTCGAAGACGCGCAGACCGCCTCGAAGATTCTCGACATCGCATTGACGGCGCGCAACAAGACCGACGACGGTTCGGTGCCGCTGTGCGGCGTGCCGTACCATTCGGCGGAACCTTATATACAAAAACTGCTCGACGCCGGCCACAAGGTTGCCGTCTGCGAGCAGGTCGAAGACCCGGCGCTAGCCAAGGGCGTGGTCAAGCGCGAAGTCGTGCGGGTGATTACGCCGGGTACGGTGACCGCGGTCGAAGCGCTCGATGCCCGCGGCAACAATTTTCTTTGCGCGGTGGTTAAAGCCGAGCAGCGTTTTGGTCTCGCCCTGAGCGATATCACCACCGGGGAATTTCGCTGCACGGAAACCGCCGACTGGGAGCTCTTGTTGACCGAGCTGAGCCGCATCAAGCCGAGCGAGCTCTTGCTGCCGGAGCCCGAGCGGGCCCTTTCGGAGAAGCTCCGGCGCGAATTTCCGGCGGTTCATTTGACTCCCGTTGGCGCGGAAACTTTTTCTCAAGCGGCACGCGATCGCATGACGTCACGCGGCGATCATGCGGTCGGCGTCGGCGCGGCCTCGGCGATTCTCGCCTATCTCGAACGCAATGCCGGCGAGTCGCTCAAGCTGCTGCGCGAGCTGGAAGTTTATGCGGTTGCCAACAATTTGATTTTGGACGAGAGCACGCGGGTCAATTTGGAGCTAATCACGAGCTACG
The DNA here is from genome assembly GCA_016874755.1 of Deltaproteobacteria bacterium. Taxonomy (NCBI): domain Bacteria; kingdom Pseudomonadati; phylum Myxococcota; class Myxococcia; species Deltaproteobacteria bacterium. The sequence continues at coordinate 102,771 of VGTH01000007.1, forward strand.
GCGGCGATCGCAAGGGTTCGCTGCTTGCTGTCATTGACCGCACGCTGACGCCCATGGGGGCGCGCCGGCTGCGCCAATGGCTCCTCTACCCACTGCTCGACGAGCGCGCGATCGCGGCGCGCCACGAGGCGGTGCAGGAGCTGGTCGATCATTTTAGATTGCGCGAAGATCTGCAACAAAGTCTCGCGGCGATGCAGGATCTCGAACGCTTGGCCGGGCGGACCCTGGCCGCCTCAGCGTCGCCGAAAGACTTGGTGGCGATCAAACAAACATTGGCGGCCATCGAGGGTCTGCGGCAGTGCGTCGATGTGGCGAGCGCGCCGCTCTTGATCGAGCTGCGCGGTCATTTGCAGCCGTTGCCACAAGTGAGCGATCTGGTCAGCCGCGCCATCATCGACGACCCGCCGTTTGTGATCAAAGAAGGCGGCTTCATTCGCGCCGGTTTCGACCCTGAGTTGGATGAGATTCGCGGCGCCCGCAGCCACGCTAAAGAGTGGATGGCAGCGTTCGAGGCCGACGAGCGGCGCCGCACCGCCATCCAATCCCTCAAGGTGCGCTACAACCGGGTGTTTGGCTACTACATCGAAATCACCAACGCCAATCTCAAGTCGGTGCCGGAAAATTACATTCGCAAGCAGACCATGGCCACCGGTGAGCGCTACTACACGGCGGAGCTAAAAGAATACGAAGCCAAAGTCTTAAATTCCGAAGAGCTAATCGGCCGCATCGAAGCCGAGCTGCTCGCCAAAGTACGCGAGCAAGTGGCGGCGCACTATCCGGCGCTAAAGCAGATGAGCGCGGCGCTGGCGACGTTGGATAGCCTGTTGTCGTTGGCGCGCGTGGCGGAGTCGGAGCGCTTCTGCCGGCCGCGCGTCGATAACGGCCAAAGCCTGTGGTTGCGTGAAGCGCGCCATTCGGTGGTGGAAGCGAGCGTCGGGCGCGGCGCCTTTGTGCCCAACGATTGCACTCTGGACAGTGAAACCCAGCAGATCGTCATGCTCACCGGCCCGAATATGGCCGGTAAGTCGACCTACATGCGCCAAGTCGCGTTGATCGTCATTCTCGCCCAAATGGGCGGCTTCGTGCCGGCGAGCGAAGCCCGCGTGGGCATCGTCGACCGGATTTTCACCCGCATTGGCGCGGCGGATTCGCTGGCGCGCGGCGAGTCGACCTTTATGGTCGAGATGAAAGAGACGGCCAATATTTTGCATCATGCCACTGAGCGTAGCCTGATCGTGCTCGACGAGGTGGGCCGCGGCACGAGTACTTTTGACGGCATCTCGATTGCCTGGGCGGTGGCCGAGTCGCTGCACGACGCGCCGGCGCGGCCGCGCACGCTGTTTGCAACCCATTATCACGAGTTGACGGAGCTGGCGCGCACCTGCCCGCGTGTCAAAAATTTTAACTTTGCCGTCAAAGAATGGCAGGGCGATATCATTTTCCTGCGCAGCCTTGTGGAGGGCGCCGCAAGCCATAGCTACGGCATTCACGTGGCGCGCCTGGCGGGGCTGCCGGCGCCGGTGATCGCCCGGGCCAAGGATATTTTGGCCCAGCTCGAAGGCGCTGCCGCCGGCCGCGAAGTTTTGACGCCCGCGGCAACCCCGGCGGAGCAAAACGAGCCGGTGCAGATGGCGCTTTTTTCTTCGGGCGATAGCAAGCTGCGCGAAGCGCTGCGCCGCGTCGATGTGTCGGCGTTGACGCCCATCGAAGCGATGAACTTATTGTACAAGTTTTCCGAAGAGGCGAAGGGAAAGTAGTTGCGCACGACGATGCTGCTTTTTGTGATGAGGTATTTATGAAAAGCCAACGACTATTTTACATTTGGCTAGCGATTTTTCCTGCGCTCGCGCTCAATCCGCCGGCCTGGGGCGCCCAAGCGGGACGGCGGACTCCGGTGGTCGAGCGGCCGGCGGTGCCCGCCGCGCCGCCGCTTGAAGCAAAGGCGCAGTTAACCGGCGTCCGTTTGCTGTCGTCGCCGACGTACACGCGGGTGACGATGGACCTGACGGAATCGGTGCGCTACGAGATCGGCCGCTTGCCCGAAGACCCGAAGAATAGTTTGCCGCCGCGCATCTTCATCGACATCAGCGGCACGCGCCTGGCGATGGACTCGGCGGAGCCGATTGCGGTGGACGACGGTTTGGTGCGGCGCGTGCGCCTAGGCCAGAACACCGACACAACGGTGCGCGTGGTCCTCGATATGAACAGTTTGCGCGATCATAAGGCGTTCCTGTTGCCGGACCCGTATCGGTTGGTGATCGATGTTCAAGGCGCCGGCAACCGCAGCGCGGAAAACAGCGTCGTCGCGGTGGAGAAAAACGCCGCCGCAGCGCCGGCTGAAGCGGCCAAGGCCGCGGCGCCGGTGCCATCGGCTCCCGAGAGAAATCGGCCGGCTCCGGTTGCGGAAGCGGCCAAGGCTGCGCCGGTGGAGACCGCACGGCCGGCGGCACCGCCACCGACTGTGGCGGAAACGCGCAAGCCCACACCGGTTCCTGAGCGCAGCCGGCAAACCGCGTCGTTGCCGTCAGCGGGCGCGCGCCCGGCAGCACCGGGCATTCGCAAGATCGTTCTCGATCCAGGCCACGGCGGCCGCGACCCCGGCGCCATCGGCGTCGACGGCCTCACTGAGAAAGATATTGTCTTGAAAGTAGCGCGCAAGCTGGCCGCTAAGCTGCAAAAGGACATGGGAATTCAGGTCGTGCTGACGCGCAAGGATGATTCCTATGTGCCGCTGGAAGATCGCACCGCCATTGCCAATTCCCAGGATGCCGACTTGTTTATCTCGCTCCATATGAACGCGGCGACGACGCCCGACGCCCGCGGCTTGGAAACCTACTACTTGGATAATACTACCGATGAGGCATCGATCCGCCTGGCGTCGCGGGAAAACGGCACGCCGCGCGGCAAGATTTCCGATTTACAGTTCATCTTGAGCGACATGATGCAGAACTCGAAGCTCGAAGACTCGATTACTTTAGCGCACAACCTACAGAGCTCAGTGGTGAACACCATGTCCAAGAAAATGGACGTGCGCGATTTGGGCGTGAAGAAGGCGCTCTTCTATGTGCTGGTCGGCGCGCGCATGCCGAGCGTGCTGGTGGAAATGTTCTTTATCACCAACAAGGCCGAAGGCCGCGCCATGGCGCAGGAAGCCTACCAGGATTCGGTCGTTGAGGCGCTCTATGACGGGATTTTGAAATACAACCAGAGCACGCTGGCGGTAAAGACGCTGTAATCATCGACAACCGGCATGGATACCATCGCGCTTTCTCGTTCGTTGCTCGACTCGGTGCAGGGCGAGGCCGATCTCACCCGGCGCGCGCGCAGCTATGCGCAGCGCGGCCGCGAGCTGCTGTTCGAGCGCCACCGCGCCGGCGCCGGCGGTTTGGAGATCGTTTCGGCGTACACGACGATCATCGATCACTTGGTCCGCCACCTGTTCACGGTCGCTGCCGAGGAGTATCAACAGCACCACCCCGCGGAAAAGCTGCGGTGTGCCGTGGTGGCCCAGGGCGGCTACGGGCGCGGCGAGTTGAATCCTCAATCCGATCTCGATCTCTATTTTCTTCACGTCGGTCAGCCGACGCCGTTTGTGCAAGCCGTGGCCAAGAAGCTCTACTACACATTGATGGATGCCGGCTTCACCGTCGGTCATGCGCTGCGCACCAACAACGACTCGATGCGCTTGGCCGAAGCCGACATGAAGGTTCGCACGGCGCTGCTGGATTCGCGTTTTCTTTGCGGCGACTACGGGCTCTACGGCGTGATCGAGCGCGATATTGAGAAACGCTTGCTGCGCAAACAAGCGAGCCGTTTCGTGGCGGAAAAATTGGCGGAAAGCAAGCAACGACACGCGGAGTACGGCGGGTCGGTTTATCTGCTCGAGCCCGAAGTCAAAGAAGGCGAGGGCGGGCTGCGCGATATCCACACGGCGCGCTGGCTGGCGCGTGTGCTGGTGCAGGCCAAGGACCTGGAGGATGTCGCGCTCAAAGGGATCGTCGCCGGCGCCGACGTGGCCAAGCTTAAAGAGGCGCAAAATTTTCTCCTGCGCGTGCGCAACGAGCTGCATTTTTCGACAGGCAAGCATCAGGATCAGTTGACCTTCGAGCACCAGGAGAAAGTCAGCGATGCCTTGGGTTTCCAGGGCGAAGAGATGCTGCGCGGCGTCGAAGTATTCATGCGCCGGTACTATCTCCACGCCGTGGAGATCAGCCGGATCACCAACTTGATCATCCATCGCATGACCAAGCACAAGCGGCCGCTGTTCGCCGCGCGCTACAGCTTCGGGCGCAACCTACGGCTCGGGGTGCGCGTCACCAAATCGCATATGTCCGTCACCAAGCCGGAAATCTTCCAGCGCGAACCGAGCAATCTGATCCGTTTGTTCGAAGATATGCAGAAACATGGCTACGAGCTGGCCCATGAGACCCGTGAAGTGATGCGCGCCCATCTCGGTTTGATCGACGAAGAGTATCGGCGCTCCGCCGAGGCGAATCTGCCGTTCTTTAGCATTCTCAAATGGAAAGAGCGGGTCTACGAAACGCTTTCGGAAATGCATCAGTGCGGCGTCCTCGGGGCTTTTATCCCCGAGTTCGGCCGTCTGCTGTGCATGGTGCTGCACGACGCCTACCACACCTATACGGTGGATCAGCATTCGCTGCGGCTCGTCATGGAAATCGAGCAGCTCAAAGCCGGCGACCATGAGAAAACCTTGCCGCTGCTCACCCAGTTGGCGCGCGAGGCGGACAAGATCGAGCTGCTCTATCTGGGATTATTATTTCACGATATCGGCAAGGGTTTGGGCGGCGGCCATTCCGAAGTGGGCGCCGAGATGGTTCGGCCGATCGCCAAACGCATGAAGCTCAACGCCGACGACGGCGCGCTCGTTGAGTTTCTCGTGCGCCACCATTTGCTGATGACCCACACCGCGTTTCGACGCGATCTCGAGGACGAAAAGACGATTTTCGATTTTGCCAAGACCATGGGCAACGTGCGCAATCTGCAGATGCTCTATCTGCTGACGTTCGCTGACGTGAAGGGCGTTGGCCCCGACGTGTGGAACCCCTGGAAGGCGTCGTTGCTGGGTGAGCTCTACGTCAAGACGTTGAATCTCCTCGAAGAAGCGGAAAAGGGCGAGCTGCAGCGCCAAGACGTGCGCGCAGTGGTGCGGCGCATTCAGACCCGGCTGCGCAAGGAGTTGGCGAAGGACGGCGCCGCGGAGCGCGTTGACGCGTTTCTCGAAATTATGCCCGATCGTTACTTTCTCTCGACGCCCGAGAACGATGTCGCCGGCCATTTTCGCTTGATGGAGAGCTATGACGGCGATGGCGCGGTTGTCGACGTGCAGCATTTTCCCGAGCGGGCTTGCAGCTCGGTGGTCATTTGCACCCAGGACCGCCCCGGTTTGTTTGCGTCGATCACCGGCGCTCTGACGGCACTGGGTTTAGATATCGTCAACGCGCGCATCTTTACGGCCAATGACGGCCGGATCATCGATGTGTTTCGCATCGCGCACCGCGGCAAACGCGATGCCGTCATGAACGAGCAAAAGTGGGGGCGCTTTCGCGCCACGCTAAATAGCGTGTTGGCTGGCAAGACCGACGTGGCGAAGTTGGTCGAGGGCTCGCGCAGATCGATCTTGCTGCAAAAGCGCGTGCCCAAAGTGTCCACCGTCGTGCGCATGGACAACGAAGCGTCGGACGGTTTTACCATCGTCGAGGTGTTTACCGACGATCGCATCGGGGTATTGTTCACGATTACCCACACGTTGTATCAACTTGGCCTGTCGATTCACGTCGCCAAGATCTCCACCAACGTCGATCAGGTCGCCGACGTGTTTTATGTCACTGACGAACGCGGCGGCAAAGTGCTCGATCCGGGTCGTCTCGAAGCCGCGCGCGATGCGCTGCAACGGATTCTGGCGCCGCAGAATGAGCCCAGCCAACGAGTCGCTTAGTCTCTACGTCGACCGCTTCCTGGCGTCGATTACGGTGGAGAAAGGCTTGGCGAAGAATACCGTCGAAGCCTACAGCCGCGACCTCGCGCAGCTCGTCGAATTTCTTACCCAGCAAGGGATCGGTGCATGGCCAGACGTGGAGCCGCTGCAGCTGCGCTCCTACATCGGCTACCTGCGCGAACAGAGACTCGCCAACCGCAGTATCGTGCGCCGCTTGGTCGGGCTGCGCCGGTTGTATCGGTTTCTGAAAATTGAAGGGGTGGTCGCCAAAGACCCGCTGCCGTCGGTGCGCTTCGCCGCTGCTCCCCGCAAACTGCCGAATACTTTATCAGGCGACGACATCGCCAAACTGATCGCCCACCCGGATCCAACCTCGCCGCTCGGCATGCGCGACCGCGCCATGTTCGAGCTGCTCTATGGCGCCGGCCTGCGGGTGTCGGAGTTGATCGGCGTGCAGCTCCAACAAATCAACTTCGATGGCAACTATCTTACGGTGAAAGGCAAGGGCTCTAAGGTGCGGGCGATCCCGTTTGGCAAGTTCGCCCGCGAAAAATTGTATTCGTATGTCACCGACATGCGGCCGCGCCTGCTCAAAGGCAAAGCGAGCCCGTTCGTATTCACCAATCGTTCGGGCAGGCCGCTAAGCCGCCAAGGCTTTTGGAAGATTATCCGCGCCCACGCCCTCGCCGCCGGCATCGACAAGCGGGTCACGCCGCACACCCTGCGCCACTCCTTCGCGACGCATTTGTTAGAAGGCGGCGCCGACCTGCGCTCGGTGCAAGCCATGCTCGGCCACGCCGATATTTCGACGACGCAGATTTACACCCACGTCGACGGCGCGCGCTTGAAGAAAGTTCACCGGGAGTTTCATCCGCGGGAACGCTCGCGAGGCTAAGCAATTGGCAAGATAGGGAGCCGCCTATTTGTTCGGCTTGGCCCATTCGCCGTCGCCGGCTTTACCGGTGACTTTGCCGTCGCGCATGACGACTTTGCCTTTGACGAGTGTCATCGTCGGGACGCCGATGACCTTTTGGCCGGCGTAGGGTGTCCAGCCGCATTTGGAATACATTTCCTCCGTGAGAATGGTTTTTTCTTGTTTCAAGTCGATGATCGCCAGATCGGCGTCGGCGCCGACTTGGATGGTGCCCTTGCGCGGGGCCAGGGCGAATCTTTGCGCCGGATTGTGCGACGTCAAGCGCACGAGTCGATCGAGGCTGATGCGGCCGCGGTTTACCTCGCTCAGAAATAGACTCAAGTATTCTTGTATCACCGGCGCGCCGCCGGGGGCTTCCCACATGTCTTTCCAGCCGATCTCTTTTTCTGCCGAAGTATGCGGCGCATGGTCGGTGCCGCAGACGTCGATGGTGCCGTCGCGGATGGCGTCCCACATGGCGAGACTGTCTGCTTCGGGGAGCCAGATGCCGAGGGCGTAGGGGCCGAGCTTGGTCAGGTTCTCGCGCTTGTGGCCGAGAAAAAGCGCCCAAGGGTTGACCTCGGCGGTGACGTCTTGGCCCTTGTCTTTGGCGCGGCGAATCAGTTCGACCGCGCCCAGCGTGTTGACGTGAAGCACGTGCAGTTTGGCGCCGGTCGCTTCTTGCATGCGCAGCAGCGTGGCGATCGCGCTATCCCAGACGATGCCTTTGTGCGCTCGATAGGCGTCGGCGTAGGCGGTCGGGCCGCGCAGGCCGCGCTTCCAATAGCCTTGCTCGACCACGTCCATGATTTCCTGGCTGTGCGGATGGACCATCAGCGGCAGGTTGGTCTCGGCGACGGCTTCGAAGATGCGCAGGAGATCGCCCTGGTGGCTGACGCCAATGCCGGGCATGTGGGGATAGCTGCGCCGGGTGTCGCGAATCATGAACAGCTTGAATGCCAAGGCACCGGACTTGGCGAGTTTGGGGACCTCTTTCAGATGGGTCGGCGCCGGGTTGTGATTGAAGTGCACGACCGCTTTCTTAACGCCGTTTTTCACGATGCTGTTGTAACGGGCCAACGTAGTCGTCGGCGGATTGACGTTGGGCATGCCGACCGAGAGTGTCACGCCGCCGGCCGCGGCAGCCTGGGTGGCCGTGAACAAGTCTTCCTTGTGGGTATAGCCGGGATCGCGGTGGTGCGTGTGGGTATCGATGAGGCCGGGAACGATCGCTTTGCCGGATGCGTCGATGGTTTCCTTCGCTTCGGCAAAAACGTCGGCGCTACCCAGCGCGGCAATCTTGCCGCGATGAATGGCCAGATCGGTTGTGACGATGCCACCGGGCGTCCAGACGGCGCCGTTTTTAATAACAAGATCGAAGCTTGCCATCGAATCCTTGAATCGCCACGAAGATCACGAAGGACAAGAAGCTGTGGAGCATTTCTTGAGATCCGACTTCGTGCATCTTCGTGGTGAGTGAAAATTTTGCAGCTTAGGCGGTGATTTCGTACGGGACGTTGGTCGGCCCTTCGATGCGGCGGTGTGTGTTCGTCGCCATATCGTAGTTGCCCTGGGGTACTTTGCCGGCGACACGCTCAGAGCGCAGAATCAAGCCGTAGGATTTTCCCGGCCCGCCATGTTCGGCATGAATGTCGAAGGGCGGCACCAGGTCGCATTTTCCCGGCGTTCCCAAAGTAGTGCTCTCCAGCTCCAGCTTGGCGTAGCCCTCTTTACTGTGATCGTCGACGCGGCGATAGCGCTCCAAAGTCTCCGTGCCTTCAAGCAAGCCATAAGCAGTCCACGCATGGGCATGATCGTGAATGCTGCCTTTGCGGTTGGCGCCATGCACGACGCCGTTGACGACGAAGCCGTAGTCAGGGTCTTCGTAGAAAAGCAGATTACGCCGGCCGCCGTCGGTGTCGGGCCACGTCTTGCAGGTCGCGCGCATCGACGGATCGTTGACCAGCTCCTGGAGCAACTCGCGGCCTTTTTTCATGCGCGCTTCGGTATCCGGTAGTTCTTGCCAAGCTGCGCGCAATTCTTGAATGAATTTTTCGAATGCCGGGAGTCTTTTCGCCGTCGACATAAATACCTCCGAAAGTTCTACTTAATTTCGTAAGGAATATTGGTCGGCCCTTCGATCTGCTTGTAGAGATTGCCTTCCATGCTGTAGCTGCCCTGGAGAACTTTGCCGGCGACCCGTTCGGAGCGCAGGATGACTGCAACAGAACGCGCGGGCCCGCCTTGCTCGGCGTGGATGTCGAAAGGCGGCACCAGGTCGACTTTGCCGGCGTTGCCTTCCGTGACGCTTTCCAATTCAAGTTTGGCGTAGCCTTCTTTGCTGCGGTCGTCGACGCGCCGATAGCGCTCCAGGCTCTCGGTGCCGTCGAGCACGCCGTAGGCTGTCCAGGCGTGGGCGTGATCGTGGATGCCGCCCTTGCGGCCGGGCACGCGGACGACGCCGTTAATCGCGAAGCCGCATTCTTGGTCTTCGTGAAAGAGCAGATTCTTCCGTCCTTCCGTAGACGGCCATGACTTGGACGCCTGGCGGAGCGACGGGTCTTGGACCAGTTCTTCGAGCAGTTGCCGGCCTTTTTTCATACGCGCTTCAGTATCTGGTAGTTCCTTCCACGCCGCGCGCAAGTCCGCAATGAATTTCTCAAAGACAGGAATGTGCTTTCCCATAGCAACCCCCAATGCTCTTTTTCTTGCCTATTGGTAACAAAGCGACTCGGGCCAAGCAACAGTTGAGTTAAAGATGAACAAATGCCCGCACCCAGTTCTTCGGCAGCGCCGTGTGGCCTTGACCGGTGACGTCTTCGGCGAGAAACACATCGCCGGGTCCAAAAACTATCTTGGTGCCGTCGCCGATGCCAATCTCACAGGAGCCAGAGAGCGTAATGCACCATTGGCGCCGCGGTGCGTTGTGCCAGCCCAAGATGTCGCGGTTGTCGTCGTTCTTGAACATCAGCGCTTTCGCGTTGATCGCTTTTAAGAAGAATTCCGAAGCCAGGCTTTGATCGAGATCTTCGAAGTGGGATTTGCCATCGGCACCCGTGTACATTCTGCAAAACTGCATGATTGCCTCCAATCTGTCTGCCTTAGCCGTAGCAGCAAAGGGCGAATTGTTTCAAGTCGATTTAGCCTGAGTTTGACAGCTAACCTAGGGCAGGGTAGCAACAAACAATTGCATTAACGTAGGAGATTTCCAGATGAACGATTCCTGGCAGCAGACTTGGGGTGACCAAGGTTTTATTGAAAACTGGGCAAGCAAAGGCAGTTGGCAGGCGCCGATTCGCGACCCGCAGACGGCGATGGTGCTGCGCATGATTCCGCAGCCTCTCAAAGCACCGGTTCGTGTGCTCGATGTTGGCGCCGGCTATGGTGCGCTGGCCGCGGCGGTGTTGCGTGAACGGCCCAATGCCAAGGCGGTGTGTGTCGACGCCTCGGAAGCGATGTTGAAGCTCGGACCGGACAAAAATCCTGACCTCAAGCAGCGCATGAGCTTTGTTCAAGGATCGCTTGAAACCTCCGATTGGCTCAGGCCTATCACCGGCACCTTCGACGTGGTGATTTCTTCGCGGGCATTGCATCACTTCACGGAAAATCAGCGGCGCCGTTATATCTTTAAAGAACTTTATCCACTCGTAAACAAAGGTGGTTGTTTCATCAACGCCGACAACGTCAAGGGTAACACGAAATCGCTCTCCGACCGCTACCGCCGCGCGCGAGATGAGTATTTGGATCGATATGTTCAGCGCATGAGCGGCGGCAAGACCAACCTCGCCGAAGCTAAAGCCGCCACGCCCAGCAGCTACCACGGTCCCCACAACAACGGCATCCTTGAAGAAGAGCTGCAATGGCTCAGAGATGCCGGGTTCGTCGACGTGGACTGCTTTTGGAAGTTTACGACAATGGTGGTTTATGGGGGATTTAGAGAATAAATGCAAAAATTCAAAGCTAAACAATCGGATGCGATCGAGCGGTTTTGGAGGGTTTTCTAATGTTTAGCTTTTAATTTCTTGCCGTTGCTTTGAAGCGCAAACGCACGTAGTCGGCGGTCCAGATGCCTTGCGCGTCGCATAGCTCTACTTCGAGAGCATTTTTCACCTCTGCTAAATAGCTTTGCCGCTGCGATGCCGCGACCGACTTTGTAAACGGCTGGGCAAAGACCTCCAACCAGCCGAGAATATCTCCGGGTAGTTTGGTTGGGCGCGGGATCAGCTCGATATAGTCCACGGCGAAACCATGGCGGTTTAACAAGGCCGTGTACTCCTGCGGCGCGGGATAAAACCACGGGTCGACGGCCCATGGGTCGATGCTGCGTTGGCGTAAACCGGCGTGCAGCGCGCCGCGAATTTTTTCCACGTTGCCGTGACCGCCAAACTCACCGACGAAGCGACCGCCAGATTTTAGACAAGCTGCCACTCCGCTAACTACTTCCTGGCTGCGCCTCATCCAATGCAGCGCGGCATTGGTGAACACCGCGTCGAAACGATTTTTGAGACTGAGTGCTTGTCCATCCATGGCCAATACGTCGAGGCCGCGCGCTCGCGCTGAGCGCAGTTGGGCGACACTGCTGTCTGTGCCGATCACGCGAGCCCCCGCCGCGGCAATTTTTTCCGTTAGTGCGCCATCGCCGCAGCCCAAGTCGAGAATCCGCTCGCCTGGTTGCGGTGCCAACAGTTGCAGCACCGGCTCGCCCAGGTCGGAAACAAAGCGTGCGTTCTTGGCGTAGCTATCGGGGTTCCAGGTCGTTGTCTTGCCCATGAATGGTGAAAATATCATGGCGCATTCGTCTTGAAAAAGCATGCCTTTCCCAGTTTACTGATAAAATAATCATGGCCACCAAAGACGCCGATCTTTCTTCCCTGCGCATCGATCGAAAGAATACAGTGACAGGTAGCGCGCGACCGCGGCAGCGCTGGGTTCGGCGCATTGTTACATGGGGGCTTACGCTGGTGGCCGTGGCGGTTGCGGCGCACTTTCTTCGCGGTTTCTTGAATCCGCCATTGGAAGTCCAACTGGTCAGCGCAGCGCTCAACTCGCCATCGCAAGCCAATGCCGTGCTGACCGCCAGTGGTTATGTGGTGGCGCGGCGCAAGGCTGCGGTCGCCTCCAAGGGCACTGGGCGTTTGGTTTTTCTCGGTGTTGACGAAGGCGACAAGGTCAAGAAAGGGCAGGTGATTGCGCGCCTCGAAGATGCCGACGTGGCCGCGGCGCGCGCCCGGGCCCAGGAGAATTTGCGCGTCGCGGAAGCCGAATTACACGATGCCAAGCAAACTCTCGAACGCAATCGCGTGCTGCTCAAGCAAGGGGTGATCGCGCAATCGGAGTACGACGGCGCCGATATGCGCTACCGGCGTGTGATCGCCACCATCGAGAGTGCCCGTTTTGGCGTCAAAGAAGCGGATGTCGCGGTCGAGAACACCCTGATCGTCGCCCCCTTCGACGGTACGGTCCTGAAGAAGAACGCCGACGTCGGCGAAATCGTCGCGCCGTTGGCAGGGGCGGCCAGTTCAAAAGCGGCGGTGGTCACCATCGCCGATATGTCATCGTTGGAAGTCGACGCCGACGTCTCCGAGGCCAATATTACTAAGGTGAGCCCGGAGCAGAACTGCGAGATCACCCTCGATGCCTATCCGCAGCAGCGCTATCCCGGCTATGTCACCAAGATTGTGCCCACGGCCGATCGTGCCAAGGCGACTGTGCTGGTGAAGATTCGCTTCAAAGACTACGACCAAAAGGTGCTGCCCGAGATGAGCGCAAAGATCAGCTTCTTAAAAGCCGGTACGGCGAGTGAGGCCGATGCCAAGCCGCTCTTGACGGTGCCGGCAGCGGCCGTGGCAAAGCGCAATGGCCGCGATGTGGTGTTTCAGCTCAAAGATGACCGTGCCGTCGAGGTGCCGGTGAGCCTCGGCCAACGGCTCGGTGCCAACGTCGAGATTCAGCAGGGCTTAAAAGAGGGCGACAAAGTGATCGGAAAAGTCGACGATAAGTTAGCCCATCAAAGCAAAGTCACCCTCGCCGGCAAGTAAGTTTCGCTGCGATGGACGAGCCTCTGATTCAAGTTCAGCATGTCTCCAAGGTCTATCGGCGCGACAGTCTGGAGATTCCGGTGCTGAACGATATCACCTTCGACATCGCCGAAGGGGAGTTTCTCGCCTTCATGGGACCCTCGGGCTCGGGCAAGACGACGCTGCTCAATTTGATCGCCGGCATCGACAAACCCACCGACGGGCGTATTTTGATCGCCGGCACCGATATCAGCGAGTTGGATGAAACCGAACTTGCCGTCTGGCGCTCGCAAAACGTCGGGTTTATTTTTCAGTTTTACAATCTGATTCCGGTGCTGACGGCCGTTGAGAACGTCGAGCTGCCGCTGATCCTGACGCCGCTCTCGAAAGCGCAGCGAAGAGCCCACGCCGAGTTGGCATTGAGCGTGGTCGGCCTGGCCGAGCGCATGCATCACTACCCGCGCCAGCTCTCCGGCGGCCAGGAGCAGCGCGTCGCGATCGCCCGCGCGATTGCCACCGACCCGGCGATACTGGTCGCCGACGAACCGACGGGCGACCTCGACAAGAACTCCGCTGAAGAGGTGCTCAATCTAATGGACCGGCTCAACCGGGAGCTGAAAAAAACCATTCTCATGGTGACCCACGACCCGCGCGCGGCTGAACGCGCCAGGTCGACCAGGCATCTGGAAAAGGGCGAGCTGGCATAACAATCGTTCATCACGAATACGCGGCATAGCAAAAGATTTAACCACAGAGGGCCCAGCGCGGCACAGCCGCAACCGAATCGGATGAGGAATTTAACCGCAAAAGGCGCAAAACTGGGACACGAAGGACACGAAGATCACGAAGGTCAGAGAAGAGAATCAAAAAGTTTTCTCCGCACTTCGTGCGCTTCGTGGTGAGTCATCCAAATGGAACTTGTTCGCTTACTTTTGCGCAACGTGCTGCGCCACAAGCTGCGCAGCCTTCTGACCATTGTCGGTATCGCCATCGCGGTCCTGGCGTTCGGTCTGCTGCGCACGGTGGTGACCGCTTGGTACGCCGGTGTCGAAGCCTCGGCCGCCAACCGCTTGATCACGCGCCACGCGGTTTCCTTTGTTTTTCCCTTGCCGCTCGCCTATCGCGACCGCATTGCGCAGGTGCCCGGCGTCAACAAAGTCACCTATGCCGTCTGGTTCTCCGGCGTCTACATCGACAAGAATCAGTTCTTTGCCCGTCTCGCCGTCGACACCGACACGTTCATGGAGGTCTACTCCGAGTTTCTGGTTCCCAAAGAGCAGTTAGACGTCTTCAAACGCGAGCGCAACGCAACGATTATCGGCGTCGATATCGCGAAACGGTACAACTTAAAATTGGGCGACATCATGACCATCGACGGCGATGTGTTTCCCGGACAATGGGAGTTTGTCGTGCGCGGTGTCTACGAGCCGCGCGACCAGAGCACGGACCCCTCGACTATGATGTTTCACTACAAGTACGTCGAAGAGCGCATGCGCACCGAGATGCCCGGTCGGGTCGGCGAGATCGGCTGGTACATTGTGCGCATCGACAACCCGGACAATTCCGCGGCGATCTCGGCGGAAATCGATAAACTGTTCTCGAATTCGCGGGCCGAGACCAAAACCGAAACCGAGCGCGCCTTTCAGCAAAGTTTTCTCTCCGCTGCCAGCGCCGTCATCACGGCGTTGAATATTATGTCGTTTTTCATCATCGGCATCATTTTGCTGGTGTTGGGCAACACCATGATCATGTCGGCGCGCGAGCGCACCCACGAGTACGCGGTGTTGAAAGCACTTGGGTTTTCCGGTGCCAAGTTGCTTTTCCTGATCACCGGCGAATCGCTAATTCTCGCGCTGCTTGGCAGCGCCTTGGGTTTGTTGGTGACGCTACCAGCTGTGGAAGGCTTTCAGACGGCGCTGCCCAAAGGCTGGTTCCCGATTTTCTTCATCAAACCCGAGACTATTTATCTCGCCGCGGCATCGGGGATATTGGTGGGCGTCGTCGCTTCGTTGATTCCTCTGCGGCGCGTGATGGCGACCAAGATCGTCGACGGATTGCGCCACGTGGGCTAGCCGCCGATGAAAATTCCCTTTCGCTATATTCTGCGCAGCTCCTCGTCGCGCCGTCTGACGGCGGCCTTCACGATTCTCGGCATCGCGCTGGTCGTGTTTGTCTTCACCGCGGTGTTGATGATGGCCAACGGCATCCAGCAGACGCTGAAATCCACCGGCTCCGACGATAACGTGCTCGTCGCGCGCAAAGCGGCGATGAGCGAAATCATGAGCATCATCGACCGCGAGGCAGGCAATATCGTCGTCAACATGCCGCAGGTGGCGCGCTACGGCGACGGCCGGCCGATGAGCTCCAAGGAAGTTGTGGTGATCATTAACTTGGAGAAGATCGGCGCCGAGGGTATTAGCAACATCACCGTGCGCGGCGTCGAGCCGGCGGCGTTCGAGCTGCGGCCGCAAGTCAAGCTCGTCGGAGGGCGGATGTTTCGCTGGGGTGCGCGCGAGATCATCGTCGGCGCCGGTATTACCAAGCGGTTTGCCGGGGCGCAGATCGGCGAGAAGATCAAATTCGGC
Source organism: Deltaproteobacteria bacterium (assembly GCA_016874755.1). Taxonomy (NCBI): domain Bacteria; kingdom Pseudomonadati; phylum Myxococcota; class Myxococcia; species Deltaproteobacteria bacterium. Next base: position 118,242 of record VGTH01000007.1, read on the forward strand.
GGCGACTTTTGGAGTGTGGTCGGCATCTTCGACGCCGAAAAGAGCGGCTTCGATTCCGAGGTCTGGGGCGACTTGAATCAGGTTGCCGATGCCTTCAAGCGCTCGTCGTTCTCGACGATTACTTTTCGCATGAAGAATCCCGACGAGCTGGTCGAGCTGACGAGATCCTTCGACGCCGACAACCGGCTGCAATATTTCGTGCCGAAGCGCGAGAAGAAGTTTTTCGAGGAACAATCGGAGATGATGGCGGCGTTTATCCGTATCCTCGGCGTGTTTGTCACGGTCATTTTCAGCGCCGGCGCGACCATCGGCGCGATGATCACGATGTATGGCTCGGTGGCCAACCGAACCACCGAGATCGGCACGCTGCGCGCTTTGGGCTTTTTTTGCCGCAGTATTTTGCTCGCCTTTTTGGGCGAGGCTTTCGTGATGTCGTTGACCGGCGGTGTTTTGGGTGTCGGCCTGGCGTCGCTGCTGCAGTTCTTTTCGATTTCGACGCTAAACTTTGGATCTTTCACCGAGTTGGCGTTTTCCTTTTCGTTGTCGCCGTCGATCGTCGCCACCGCGCTAGGCTTTGCGCTGTCGATGGGGTTGATCGGCGGTTTCCTGCCGGCGGTGCGCGCGGCGCGCTTGGATATTATCGAAGCGTTGCGGGCGGCCTGAGAAATCAATACAGGCTTGGCACAGTTACATCCAATACCACCATAGACTGAGTCCAGGCAGCATGCCGCGCGAATGGCGCTGCGACGCGGTGTGGCATAACATCACAGATAAGCTGGAGAGAGAAGGGTGAGGTTTCGCCTGCAGGGGCGTCTTGCCCTGCAGGCGAAACGCTGCGTTTGCCTCAGGCCATAAACCCTAGGTTCTTGACGGTGAAGTTATTCAAGTTAGGAAACACGCCGACGAGGTCGGCGTTGCTAACGCCGAACCAGGTTGCCAGGGTTGCGCCCAACTGCTCGACGCTGACCGACGGGACGAAGCGCCCGCGCGCGCTGGTGCCGTTGTCGGTATCGTCGCCGGCGCCGGCGGCAAGGCTCGGGAACACCGTGCCATTGGAGGTCGGCAGGCCGTAGAAATCGCCACCGCGCACCGCACCGCCCATGACGAACTGATGCGATGCCCAGGCGTGATCGGTGCCCAAGGTGCCGTTGGGCACAAAAGTCCGGGCGAAGTCCGAGAGCGTAAAAGTCGTTACTTGGTTGGCAACTCCCAGGTTTACCAGCACGTCATAGAAGGTGGTCATGGCGCCGCTCAGCTGGGCGAGCAGATTGGCGTGGGCCCCGGTGGCAGGGGCGCCGCCGGTAACCTGGTTGGTGTGAGTATCGAAGCCGCCCAGGGAAGCGAAGAAGATTTGCCGTTTCATGCCGAGGGCGTCGCGGATGCTGATCAATTTGGCGATCTGCTCGAGCTGGTTGCCCAAAGATGTGCGGGTTGCCAACGGAAACGGTGGCACGGCTGGGTTGCCGGCGGCGCGGAGCGATTTCTCGATCGACACCGCTTCGCCAGTGACCCGGCTGGCGCCGCGAATCAACGTAAAATTCACGTCATTTTGCAGCAGGTTTTGCAATGCGACGTAGCGCGGATCGGCATCGCGCGCCGCCTGAGTGGCGGGAAAGCCATTGAGCTGCAGCGACGCGTTGAGCGCAGTCGGTGCGGCAGCGATCGCCAACGGCCGTTCGATGTTGCCACTGGTGAAAATCGGCGTGCCGGTGACCGAAGTGATGGGCGGGAAGGTCGTAATGTTTAAATCGCCGGTCCTGTCGGCGATGCGCCCGCCCCAACCGGACGAAGCTTGGCCGTTGGCCACCGAGGTTTGCCACTGATTTTGCTGGTCGGAGTGCGAAAACAAGTTAGCGGGCACTGGCACCGTACCGTTGCGATAGCTGGTGCGGTTGGTTTCGTCCACCAGCGGACCGACGTTGGAAACCACCGCGAGTTGTTTGTTGTTCCAGAGCTGCTGCAAGCCGGTCAGGCTCGGGTGCAAGCCGAAGACGCTGCCCGGCAGCCTGGGTGGCGAAATCTGTAGCAGTTGGTCCTGTGGAATGGCGATGCCAGAGGCCAGCCGCGCGCTGGAGTAGCTCCCATAGTCGGTATAGGGAATGACCATGTTGCCGGAATCGTTGCCGCCGAAGAGGAAAATACAAACCAGCGCTTTGTAATCGGTGGCTTGCGCGAAGGCATTCATGATGCCAAAGCGCTCCATTGCCAGAGTCGCCGCGCCGAAGGTGCCGAGCCGACAGAGAAAATCTCTTCTTGATAGTGCCATGGCGAAGTTCCTCCTCAGGGTTAGCGTTGCACCTGGTATTGCGACGACGTCAGTATCAAGTAGACCGCCGTGCGCACGCGGCCAATGGCGTTGGTCGCCGGTAGCGCCGCCACCGCGGTGCGGATGTTGTTGCGCATTTCGCTCGACATGGAGCCATGCAGCAGCAGGTTGTTGAGCGCGTCGAGCAGCTGGTCGGGGTTGGCCGCCAGCGAATTGAATCCCGTCAGATCGATGGATGTGCCAACCGGCCGGTTGGGCGGCGCCGGGGCAATGGTCGAGTACACCAGTTGATTGACAAAATTGGCCCGCCGCAACGACGTGAGCGAAGAGAAGATGGCAAACTCGGGGCCCACGGCATTTTCGCCAGGAACTCGCGCGGTGGGTGGAAAGTAGTTGAACACCGACGCGGGGTTGAACAGATCTTCGCCCATATCCGCGGTGCCGATGCCGCCGCCGATGTTGTTCAAGACACCGTCGCTGGTCGCGTTGAGCGCGCGCAGTATCGCGGTTTCAAACAGAATCGGCTCGCGCAGTTTGCCGTAGTTCGGTGTGCTCGCCGCATCGCGATTGCCGCCGCGCGCCTCCTGATCGAGCAGGATCGCTTTGATCACCTGAAACAGCTGGGTCGGCGAAGTTTGATTGGCGCGCCAGCCGCCACGATGCGGGCAACATAGGAGGGGCTCGGATTGCTCATCACCAACTGCTGGATCAACAGCTTGCTCATGTACGGCGCCACGTTGGGGTGATAGGCGATGTTGTCGATGGCGTCGTTTAAGTCTTGGCTGGAGGTGCGCCCGGCGGCGAGGGTCAAGCCGCGTAGCAGCACTTTTGAGCCGCGGTCATGGTAAGCCTCGCGGTTTTGCGAGTCGAGGCGCTGCACCATGGGATCACGATAGTTGGGCACCGTCGCGCCGGCCGCCGCGTTGGGATCGGCCGATGGCAGCGCCGGCGCCAAGATCCAACCGGTGAAGACGCGGGAGAGCTCTTCGATGACTTTCTGATCGTAGGTGGGAATCGGATTGCCGTTGTTAAGCTTGCGGGTGCCATCGTCATTGAGCTCGAAGGTGCCGATGGAAAACAGCTGGAGGATTTCGCGGGGATAGTTTTCATTGGGTAGCGACGACCCGCCGCTGCGGCAAACGTTGACATCGGTTTGGCTGGTGCGCTGACATTGACTGTTTAGCATGTCGAGAAAGCGCCCCATGGTCGGGTGCAGTGTCACGTCGTAGAGAAGTTGCCGGAAGTTGCCGAAAGCGTTTCGGTAAAGCAGCTGCTGGTAGCTGCGCATCCAGGCGGGGTAGGGGACGTCGACTTGTGAAGTGACCAGAATTTGGCTGAGGCCGAAGGCAACCCGCTGGCGCAGCTGATCTTGTCCCGTCAGCGCGTTGGTGAAGAAATGTTTTTGCACTTGATAGTAGGTGTAGTTGTCACGCTGACAATCGTCGATGCAGGTCGCCGGCCGGGTGGTCGGCCAGAAAGCTAGATTTGGATAATCCCGCATGGGCGCGTTGAGCTGTTGGTTGATGTAGGCCTCGATGCCGCTGGCCTGAACGGCGGCGGTGAGCGCCGGTGTGGCACCGAATGTGGCCTGTTCGAGGAAGCGCTGCACGTCGGCCGCGTTATTGGTCGTGGGGCTGGTCACGTCGGTCTGATCGCTTGTGCCGTCGGCGTAGTTGACTTGCAGCTTGAAGGTGTTGCTGGCGAATTGTGAGAAATGCAGATTGCCGTTGCCGCCGTTGTAATTATTCAAAGCGATGACCCAGTTAAAACCGTTAAAAGGCGTTTGCCAGACGCCATTGGTGTCGGAGAGAATTCGCATCGCGACGGGGACCGAACGCAAACCGCTTACCTGGATATTGAAATCGGCGCGGCTATCGGGAGTCAACGCGCGCTCGCTGACAACGTCGGGGCCCACTCCAAGAAACGCAGCTTTGAGCGAGGAGGAGGGAGGCGGCGGATTGGTCACATCGGTTTGGTCGGTGCTGCCATCCGCATAGGTGACTTGAAGCGAAAATTTGTTGCTGATGTATTGCGAAAAATAGAGATCGCCGGCGCCGTTGTTATAGTTCGTTAAGCCGATCACCCAGTTGGTCCCGTTGTAGGGGACTTTCCAGATGCCACCGGTATCAGAGAGTATCTGAATAGCGGTGGGCACCGAACGTAGGCCGGTTACTTTTATGTTGAAGTCGGGTCTTTGATCGGGAGTGAGCGCAACTTCGCTGACGACGTCGGCGCCCACGCCCACGTACTGGGCCGCTAGCGCCGCCAAGCTAGCGCTGGCGTTGGATAAACTTCCTAGTAAGAGGATGATTAACCCGCAGAGGCGAGCGCTGCCAGATTTACAAAGCCTTGGTTTCATACGACCTCCTCAAGACGATGCGAATACCGCGCGAAGGTGTTCGGAGTGGGCGCGGAGAACCGAACGGGTATCAAGCTTATGCGCAATCTCAGCCGAAATGTCAATTTAAGTTTGGCGGCGGCAAGATTGCGTCGAGCGACAGCTCCTGTGACTTGCTACCGACTGAATTCGATGTGGCGAGCGTGCAGCAGATGAGCCTTCAGTGATACAAGCTGTTGGCGAAACCAGCAACTACAATGCCAGGGCGCTTATCGCCAGATTTCTCCTGTCATGACGTAATTTGTCGGCCATGGCGATGCAGGGACTTGCCAACACTGTGCGCAGTAAACGTCCTACATTGTGGGCTGCAGCTGAGGCTGAAGCACCTGCAGCTACATGCTCAGCATCACCTTGCCGAAGTGATCGCGACCGTGCAGATATTTTTGCGCGGCGCGGGTCTCTGCTAGGGGAAAAGTCTTGCCGATGCCGACGTCGAAGTTTTTTTCGGCGACCAGTTGTAAGATCGTGTCAAGTTGGGTGAAATCTTCGGGCTTGGCCTTGAGGTGGTTGGTTATGGAGAAGCGGGTTGCTTTGCGCCCTTCGCTCAATGCCGGCATAGGGTCGGGGAGCGCGCCAAAGGCGCCGCCGATCGAAAACAAGCGGCCCCCGGGCGCAAGCACCGTCAAGCTTTTTTGAAAGGCCTCGCCGCCGATCATTTCCAGAACTACGTCGACGCCGCGCTTATCGGTGACACGCATCGCTTCTTCGGCGAAATCATTGGCTGAAACATCGACAGTGACATCGGCGCCGAGCTTGCGCAGACGGCGGCACTTCTCTTCGCTGCCGGAGTTAGCAATTACTTTGGCGCCGAGGTGTTTGGCGATCTGTATTGCTGCGATGCCGACGCCACTGCTGCCGCCTTGCACAAGTAACCATTCGCCCGCCTTAAGGGCTCCGTCGGTCTTGAGGCCAAACCATGCGGTCAGAAAAGTCGTCGGCGTTGCCGCCGCTTGCGCCGCGGTCACACCCTCGGGAATCGGGCGCACTTCGGAGGTTTTGGCAACGGCGTACTCGGCGTAGCCGCCCAGACTCGGATACCCGACTACGCGCTCGCCGACGTGAAACGCACTGACCCCCGCACCCAGTGCGGCAACGGTGCCAGCGAACTCGCGGCCAGGTATCACCGGCAACGCCTCCGCGGCGATTCGATAAGTCCCCCTGCGCAGGCCGATATCGGCGCGGTTCAACGATGCCGCTTCGACTTTGATTAAGACCTCGCCGGCCTTTGGCTCTGGTGTGGCAACGTCTTCATATTGCAGTACGTCTTCGGACTCGCCGAATTGGTGAATACGGATGGCTTTCATAGGTTAGCCTCCTAAGGAGAGATTGCCGTGAGCTTAGACGGGCCGGTGAACCCAAGTCAATGTGCTTGCGGTGACGGCCACGCAAAGCACAATCAGCCAGAGTCTTGCACACACTTTTGCACCGTTAGATATCATAAGTTCCTCCCAATTGTTTCTATTATGTGGTCGTGACGGGGTGTCTTGACGAAATGCAAAACGGCGCCACTGTGCTTGACATGTGGGTTGCGAAAAAAGCCCCATCGGTATGATTTTTAATGAACTCTTTTAGGGTCGGTCTTTCGTCTTACATGCCTTGACGCTAAGGACGGACTGCGAGTAGAAGAGAGTTGCGCAGTATCTTTTGGAGGCTTGTCATGAAGCGATCGTTCCCAGTCGTCGATGCCGACGGTCACATTCTCGAAAAGGACCACGACTTGCGGCCATTTTTGCCGCCGCAGTTTCGCACCGTGCCGGGCAAGCGCGAGTATCCGCTATTTTCCTGGGACGGCTGGGCGCGCGGCGCTCTGTCGCCGGGGAAACGCGAGCATCCGAGCGTTGATTTGTGGCTGCGCTTCCTCGACGCGACGGAAATCGCGCTGACCGTGCTCTATCCAAACGAAGGCTTGAACATTGGCTTGCAGCGCGATCGCGATTGGGCGGTGGCGCTGGCGCAGGCTTACAATAGTTGGCTGCATCATGATTTTTTGAGCGTCAATCCGCGTTTCAAAGGTGTGGCCTTGTTGGCGCCGCAGGAACCGAAGGAGGCCGCCAAAGAGTTAGAGCGCGCCGTGGGTGAGCTGGGCATGGTGGCCGGCATGCTGCCCGGCGTGATGAGCCCGATGCGTGGTTTGGGTTTGCCGGAGTTCGATCCGATTTATGCGATGGCAGAAAAGTTGGAAGTGCCGCTGGCCGTGCATAGCGGCCCGGCGGTGGAACTGGGTCTGGAGCATGTGCGATCCTTTGCCGGTGTGTATCCGCTGAGCCATCCGTTTGCGCAGATGCAGCAGTTGACCAGCATGATGATCTACGGCGTCTTCGAGCGTTTTCCCAAACTGCGTGTGTCCTATCTTGAGTCGGGCTGCGGTTGGGTGCCCTACATGGCGGACCGTTTGGACGAGAGTTGGGAACATCGGCGCAGCCGCTGGCCCCATCCGACCAAACAGTCGCCGAGCGCAATCATGAGCCGCGGCAATCTCTATTACGCCTGTGAGCGCGAAGAGAAGACGCTGGCGAATGTCGCCGAATTGATCGGCGGCGGTCAGTTGTTGTGGGCGTCGGATTTTCCCCACGAGCGGCCCTGGGACGAATTCAGCGGCGATATCGATACGCTGGTGAATCGGGCCGATCTACCGAAGAATTTGCCGCGGCAGATTCTCTTCGAGAATCCGTGTCGGTTTTACAACTTAGGAGAAGTGAGTAATAAGGGGTAAACAGCAAGGAGTAAGGTGAGTTGAGCGTTTCCGCTCTCTGTTTTCCGCGTTGCTGATTTCCGAAAGCTCCTTACGCCTTACTCGCCACTTTCTCGAGGGAGGTTCCAATGCGCGTTATGATTACCGGTGCCGGCTTGATCGGCACGCACACCGCCAAAGAACTAACCGACCGTGGCGATCAGGTGACGTTTTTCGATTTTGCGCCGCGGCCCGATTACATTCGCCACGTGGTGGGCAAAGACGTGCCGGTTGTGCGCGGCGATATTCGCGATCTCGCCGCGCTGGTCGACGGCATGCAGCAGGTTAAGCCGGAGTGCGTGATTCATCTCGCTGCTTCGGTTGGCGAGGCGAATATCAACAACGTCTACGCCGGCTTCCAGATAAATTTGGTGGCGGCGATCAACGTGGCGGAAGCGGTGCGCTTGACCGGTGTGCGCAAGCTCGTCCATGCCAGCACCCAGGCGGTCTACTCGGGTGAGAACCCTAATGAGCTTTTGCGCGAGGACTCGCCCATCGATTGCCGCGAGCGGGTCTATAACGCGTCGAAGATCGGCTGCGAACATGTGCTGCGGACCTATTCCGCCAAGCATAACATCGAGTTGGCGCTGCTGCGCTTCGCCGGCGTCTACGGCTATTATTCCGTTGCCGGTGGTCCTGGCGTGGCGGTGCAGCAGGCAGTGTGGGATGCCATGGCGGGTAAGCCGGTGACGCTCAATGTCTACGAGACCGTCGACTTTATTTACGCTAAGGACTTAGCCAATGGCATCGCATTGGCGGTCCACACCTCGCCGCTGCCGCACAATGTCTACAATCTCGGCAGCGGTCAATTGACGACCGTCGACGACGTCGAGGCGGCGCTGAAAGCGATTTTCCCAGCCATAAAGATGAGCCGCGGCAAGCTGACGCCGGCGCGGCCGCGCATGGACATCACCCGCGCGCAGAGCGCGTTAGGGTTCAACCCTGAGTACAAACTGGAAGCTGGCTTGCGCGATTACATTGCTGAGTTGAACCGGCAGTAAGAAACTCGGATCATTTCGCGCAGGGGCGCCGAGGGCGCTGAGTTCGGATAGCCGGTTCGAAGCAGCGGATTCCAGCCGTCTTTGGGCGCTTTCGCGTGCAGCCTTTCTTTAAAAACTCTCGCGGTTATGTCATAGACTTGGGATTCCATGGATCAACCCAAAGTAACTTTGCCGCCATCGAGGCACAGATCGAGCAGTGGCTGCGCGGTACGCCGGAGAGCGGCAACCAGGATCTAATCGCCGAGATGATTCGCACGGTGCTGCGGTTGGCTGCCGACGAGCCCAGCCGCGGCGACCTCAAAATCCTTAACCGTACGTTAAAAGAGCTGCGCCAAGCCTTTAAAATATTTGCCCCCTACGAGAACGTGCGCAAGGTGAGCATCTTCGGCTCGACGCGCGTGCCGGAGCGCGATCCTTACTACGATATGACCATGGCCGTCGCAGGCCGCTTGGCCGAAGAAAATTTCATGATCATCACCGGTGCCGGCCCCGGGATCATGCAAGCGGGCCACGAAGGGGCGGGGCGGGAGAAGAGTTTTGGCGTCAACATCCGTCTGCCGGCGATACAAAAGGCCAATAGCTTTATCGACGGCGACCCCAAGCTCATGAGCTTTCATTTTTTCTTCACGCGCAAGCTGATGTTTGTCAAAGAGGCCGATGCCGTAGTGATTTTTCCGGGTGGCTTCGGCACCCATGACGAGCTAACCGAATCGATTACTTTAGCGCAGACTGGCAAGAGCCAGCTGGTGCCGCTTATTTTAATTGACGTGCCGGGTGGCACCTATTGGCAGGAGTGGCTGGCGTTCCTGCGCAGCGCGGTCAAAAGCCGTGGCTACATCACCGACGAGGAAATGGGGTTTTTCAAAGTTTTTGACGATGTCGAAGCGGCGGTGGCCGAGATCAAGAATTTCTATCGCAACTACCATTCCTATCGTTTCGTCAAACGCGAACTGGTGATTCGCTTGAACAGCGCGCCATCCCCAGCCTTGATCGAGCGCATCAACCGCGACTTCCGCGACATCTTCAAGGCCGGTGTCGCCCGGCAAACCGCGCCGCTGCCGGATGAAGCGGACGAGCCGGCGACCTTGCATTTGCATCGCCTGCTGGTGCCGTTCAACCAAATGGATTTCGCGCGCTTGCGCCAGATGATCGACGCCATCAATCAAGCGGGCTAGGAGACACCCATGGCCTTTCAGAAAATCGGCATCATGAGCATCGGTGAGATGGGCTTTCACTGGGCCAAGCTGCTCAAGAGCCATGGCATCGACGTTCTGACCTACGACAAAGACCGCGGCGAGGTGAGCCGCCAGCGCGGTGCCAATGCCGGTGTGAAGTCGGTCGAGTCTATGGCTGCTTTGGTCGAGCAGACGGAGCTGATCGTCTCCATCGTCGTGCCTTCGGCAGCGGTCAACGTCGCGACCAAAGTCGCCGAAGCGGCGAAGGCGGCAGGAAGAAAAGACTTGCTGTTTTGTGATGCCAACGCGATCTCGCCGATGAGCGCCGATGAGATCGCTCAGGTGCTCAAGCCGGCGGGCGTCAACTTCGTCGATGGCTGTATCATTGGCTCGGCGGCCAAAATGGGCAAGGGGACAATTGTTTACGTGTCTGGACCGCAGGCGTCGCGCCTGCAAGAGCTCGAAAAGTTCAACATCCCGATCAAGACCCTGGGTGACGGTGTCAATCAGGCGTCGGCGTTCAAAGTGATTTACGCCGGGTTGACCAAAGGGTTGCAGGGGCTGTTTTGCGAGCTGCTGATGGGGGCGCGCCAGTTCGGTTTGCTCGACGAGATTCGCGCTCAGTACGACGAGAGTTTTCCCGGGTTGTTAGACAAAGTCGCGCCCAGCGTCATCGGCCTCAAGATCCACGCCGGCAGACGCGCGGAGGAAATGGACGAATTGAAGCGCACCTACAACGCCCAGGGGCTGGAGTCGTTTATGGCGCCGGCGGCGCAGCAGGTCTTACAAGCGATTGCTTCTTTAAAAGCCGGCGAAGCTTCGGCCAGCGGCGCGCGCCAGGGCGACCTGGCGGACACCTTGGAACTGTTTTTCAGCAAAGGACTTTTGCGACGTTAGATTTCTTCGTGGAAGCCTAGCGGCTGCAACGGAATCCTGCTATGGAGTGGCGAACAAGAACTTAGGGAGGCTCTTAGCAATGTCCAGAGTAGAAAAAAAGCAACCGGAGTTTGGCTCCGACATCGTCGTCGATTTGATGAAGGCGCACGACATCGAATACACCGCATTCAATCCCGGTGCGACGTTCCGCGGCATTCACGACTCCATCGTCAACTACGGCGGCAACTACAAACCCGAAGTGATCTTCTGCCACCACGAAGAAATTTCGGTGGCCATCGCCCATGGCTACGCCAAGGCGAAAAACAAACCGATGATCGCGATCGTCCACAACATGGTCGGTTTGCAGCACGCCAGCATGGCGATCTTCAACGCCTACATCGACCGAGTACCGATGATGGTGCTCGGCGGCACCGGACCGATGAACACCAAACGGCGCCGGCCGCGCATTGACTGGATTCACACTGCGCTGGTGCAAGGCAACCAGGTGCGCGATTACACCAAGTGGGACGATCAACCCTATTCGATTGATGACGTGCCGGATTCGTTCACTCGCGGCTACCGCATCGCCACCACCGACCCAACCGCGCCGGTCTACATCAACTATGATGCCGATATTCAGGAAGACGCCGTGAAGGCGATGGTCGACATGCCGGATGTGAGCCGCTATTCGAAGCCGGCACCGGCCCAAGCCAACCCGGAAGCGCTGCGCCGCTGCGCCCAAGACATGGTCAACGCCAAGTGCCCGCTGATCGTCGTCGATATGCTCGGGCGCAATCCTAAAGCGGTGCCAATGCTGATCGAGCTGGCCGAGCTGTTGGCGATTCCGGTGGTCGACAAGGGCGCGCGCTTCAACTTCCCGTCGACTCATCCGCTGGATGTGACGGATGGCTCGCGCGACATCATGTCGAAAGCGGATTTCATTTTGGCGTTGGACGTCGCCGACCTGTTCGGCTCACTGACCACCGTCAGCAAGCAGACCCGCAATACCGAATACATCACCGGCGCCGGGGTCAAAATCGCCAGCATTTCGATGAACGACATGCTGGTGCATTCCTGGGCCAACGATTTCCAGGCGCTGCAAGCGATCGATAACCCGATGTGTGCCGACACCGCGGTGGCGATCCCGGAACTGACACGCATTTGCCGCGACCTGCTCAGCAAAGACGGCTCGAAGAAAGCCGGCATCGAAGCGCGGCAAAAAGAGTTGGCGGAGAAACACAAGAATCGCCGCGCCAAGTGGCTGAGTGACGCGCAGGCGACCAGCTCGAAAAAAGAAATCTCCACCGCCTGGCTCGCGTTGGAAGTCGGTGAGGCGATCAAAAAAGAAAACTGGGTGTGCGTCAACGGCACTTCCAACGGCTGGACGCGTCGTTTGTGGGATTTCAGCCAGGCCAATCAATCGCTTGGCGGCAGCGGCGGCGCCGGTCTGGGTTATGGCCCGGGTGCGGCGATCGGCGCGGCGTTGGCCTTGAAGGGCAGCGGCAAGCTCGCCGTCGCGATTCAGTCCGATGGCGATATGCTGATGACATCGAGTGCATTGTGGACGGCGGCCAAGCACCGCATCCCGCTCTTGATGGTCATGCACAACAACCAGTCTTACTATAATTCCGAGGAGCACGGCATCGAAGTCGCCAAGTTCCGCAAGCGGCCGGTAGAAAACGCGCCCATCGGCACCCATGTCGACGACCCGGCGGTGGATTTCGCGGTGATGGCGAAGTCCTTTGGTTGGAGCAGCGAGGGCCCGGTGCGCAACCCGGCCGATCTGCGCCCCGCCGTCGAGCGCGGCATCAAGTACGTCAAAGAAAAACAGATGCCGTACTTGATCGATGTGATTGCCGAGCCGAGATAGTTCTCAAGCAAATTCACCACGAAGGCGCGAAGATCGCGAAGGTCAGAGAAGAGATTGGAAATAGAGATTCGTTGGCGGTTTTTCTGTGCTCCGAACTTCGTGTCCTTCGTGTCTGCGTGGTGAGGGCATTCCGTGTCTGATCCCTATCTGGTTTTTCGTCAAGCGGTTGAACGGCCGGAAGAGCAGATCGATCTGGCCCGTGCGGCATTGACGGTTGCTTTAGACGACTATCCCAATCTCGACATAAGTTCCTACCTCGCCCGGCTCGATGACTTGGCGGTCGCGGTGGCGGCGCGCATTGGGCCGGATGGCGATACCGCGCGCACCATCGCGGCCCTCAATATTGTTTTGTTCAAGGAACAGGGTTTCCGCGCCAATCGCGACAACTACTTCGATCCGAAGAATAGTTTTCTCAATGAAGTGTTGGATCGCAAGACCGGTATCCCGATCACGCTTTCGCTGGTCTACATGGAGGTGGCTCAGCGCGTCGGGTTGTCTTTCGACGGCGTCGGTTTTCCCGGCCATTTTTTGCTGAAGCATGTCGCTGCCAATGGCGCTGAGATTGTCCTCGATGCGTTCAACCAAGGAGAGATCAAATCGCGCGATGACTTAGCAAAGCTCTTGGCAGCTCAGTATGGCAACAAGGTGACGCTGCGGCCCGAATTCCTCGAAACGGCGAGCAAGAAGCAAATCTTAAAACGCATGCTCAACAATTTGAAGGCGATCTATTTGCGCGAGGACGCGGCCAAAGATCTATTAAAGGTGCTGCCGGTGCTGGAGCGCATGGTGATCCTCGACCCGGCCTCGGCGGAGGATGTCCGCGACCGCGGCGCAGTTTATTTGCAGCTGGAATGTTTCAAGCAGGCGCGCGAGGACCTGGAGCGCTACTTAGTTTTGGCGCCGGACGCTGCCGATGCCGGAGTCGTGCGCGAAAAAATTATTGACCTTGCCAAGCAGGTGAGCCGGATGCATTGAATCCGGAGATTTAACCGCAAAGAACGCAAAAATTTCGGCGGGGAAATTTTCGCCACGAAGGCCACGAAGTTCACGGAGATAAGAAAAAATCAAAAAAATCTTTTCCAAACTTCGGGACCTTCGCGCCTTCGTGGTGAACTAATCTTTGGTCGCCTCACGCAGCGTAAACGCAAACGACGTGGTCAAGGAGAAATCTTTGATCATGGCGCGGGTTATCTGCCAGGGGCGGATCTCCCACAGCTTTAGGTTGCGCAGGTTGCTCAACGTGCGGCTCCAGCAGCGTTCGAGATCTTGACGCGAAAAGACGATCTGGTTGGTCAGGGCGTCGAACTTGAGCAGACCCAGCGGCGGCTTGAAGGGGATCAAATCGCGCAGCTCACGATAGCTTTCCTGCCAGCCGTGGATGCGATCGCTCAGATGGATGTTGGCCTGTAAGTTGTGCATCTCGTCCAGCAGGCGGCGCGCCGTGTCGCTTTCACGCTGGCGCAATTTCTGAATGCCGTTGCCGAGCTTCTCCCATTGTTTGAGAAACTGGTCGAGGTCGCGCCGGGTGAACAGTATCTTCGAGGAAAGCTCTTCGAGCGGGTCGAGAATCGTCCGCGCTGCCTCCGACAAATGTCCTTTGGCGCTACCATATAAGCGCTGGAGCTCGCCGATGCGCAGGGCCTGCCATATCTCGCTTTGGACCCGCTGTACTTGGCCAAGCCAGCGTTCTTCGGTCTCGTTCTTTTTGCGGGTTTGCAGCCAGACTTCTTCCATTTCTTTCAAGAACTTGGCCCAGGCGACGGCGAGCTGGCCGATTTCCTTGGTCCGTTTCCACGCGTGTACAGGGATCGAATCGACGGCGTAGCCAGGCCGGCGGTTCTTACGATCTTTCAGACGGAAAAAGCCGGCGACCATGGGGTGCTGTTTTTCCAACAGCGCGGCGTTCTTGTACCAGAAAAAGATCGACATCAGATTCCAGTAGTTGCGCGGGTTGTCGCTCCAGCGCGAGAGCACGCGAATCATGTTTTCTTTACTGTAGAAGGCGTTCCAAGCGTTTTCGTAGGCTTCGGTCCACTCCTCGGCGCTCATGCGCGGGTGCTTGATGGTGGCGTGAAACGAGTCGCGCTTGTTGAAATCGGGGTCCATCCATTCGCCCCGTTTACGCATCTCCTTGTGATCGTGCGAGCCCGGCAAGGGAGTCATCATGAAAAACGACGCCTGGTCCGGGCCGACTTCTTCCATCAAAAACTTGATGTCCCGCGGTACCTGTTCTTTGGAGTCCCACGGCAAGCCGATGATGTAGCCCGTGTGCACCACCACACCATGATCATGCCATTCTTTAATGATGCTGCGGTACTCTTCGACGTTGTTTTGCTTTTTGCCCTCGGCTTTGAGGTTTTCCGGGTTGACGCTTTCCATCCCGATAAACACCTGCGTGCAGCCCGCCTTGGCGGCCAAGGGGACAAAATCCTTGGGCTTGTGCGCCAGATCAACCTGCATCATGAAGGAAACGTTCAACCCCTCTTCGCGCAGCTTGCCGATCTCTTCGAAAGTCTCGCGCCAGAGTTTCTTGCGCGCGAAATTGTCGTCGGTGAAGAAATAAAAGTTCACGCCATGCGCGTAGTTGCGCCGGATCATGGCGGCAATGCTCTCCGGGCTGCGCTCGCGCATCTTGCGCCCCTGCACGTTGATGATCGTGCAGAAGCTGCAAGCGAATGGGCAGCCGCGCGAAGTGTCGGCGGTGCCGAAGGCCGGATGGGCGAAATGAGTCATGGTTTTCGAGCTGACTTTGGGCAGCGGCGCATCGCCGATGTCGACCAGGCTTTGCAGATCTTGGGCAAAACTGTAGATCGGTTTTAGCCGGTTATGCAGGAAGTCGGCGAGGATGCCTTCCCATTTGCCTTCGACTTCGCCGGAGACGACGCAGATGTTTTCCTGCACTAGCTCTTGTATATCGGGCTCTTGCTCGCCCAGCATGTTAATGGTGCCGCTGGTATGAAAGCCGCCGATGATCACCGGAATGTCGTTGGCGCGAAAAATCTTGGCCATATCGAAGGCGCGCGGAAACTGGTTGGTTTGCACGCCAACCATACAAACCAGCAGCTTGGTGCCCGGCTCTTTGCCCCAACGAATGATTTTCTTTAGCGGAATTTTCTCCGCGGTTTCATCGAAGGTGGTCACTTCGATGGGCAACTCGCCGAAAACCCGCCGTTGTTTGATGTCGTCGGTGAGGCCGTGCAAAACGTTCAACGTGTTGCTCGGCAGCACGCCTTTCCAGAAACGGATGACGTAGCCGTCGTCGTCATACTTGGAAGGCTTGATCAGCACCACATGGAATCTCTCGATTCGCGCATGGCTTACCATTCGGGCCTCCTCAGGGCTTGTAAGTGCGTCCGACATCTTTTATAAATAACGTAATAAAATCGAAGGTTTTGAGGACTCTAGCAGCCACCCTAACAACCTGTCAAGCAAATTTGCCGAGTTGGCGGCAATTTTTGACTGCGCGGTTCCGGCAGTTGATATGATCCAACTCTTCCACGTTTCAAAGACATACCCGCCGAGATCCCAGGCCCTGATCGATATTAACCTGACGATCGAGCAGGGGGAGTTCGTGTTTTTAACGGGTCCGAGTGGTGCCGGAAAAACCACGTTGATGAAGCTGCTCTTTCGCGAAGAGGAACCCAGCGACGGGCAGATTTTGGTGGACGGCAAAAATATTAACCGCTTCAATCGTCACGGCATCGCGCGCCTGCGCCGCAACATCGGGCTGGTGTTTCAGGAATTTAAGCTGCTGCCGCGTTTGAGCGTGATCGACAACGTTTCGTTGGCGGCCGAGGCGATAGGCAAGCCGCGACGCGATAGCCAGACCAAAGCCTACCAGCTGCTGCGCGACTTAGGGTTGCGCGAAAAATATGAAGCCAAGCCCATGACGCTCTCAGGCGGTGAGCAGCAGCGCGTGGCCATCGCCCGGGCGCTGATCAACGACCCGGCGTTGGTGCTCGCCGACGAACCCACCGGCAACCTCGATGCTGAGCGCGCCGAAGAAACGATGAAGATGTTTCTAAAAATTCGCGAGCGCGGCACGACCATATTCGTTGCCAGCCACGACATCGGTTTGATTCGCCGTTTTGGCACGCGGATCATTTCCTTGCGCAGCGGCGTGTTGGTGGACGACCTACAGCGCGTCGAACCCATCGAGCCGATCGAAAAAAAGGCTGGGGTGGCCAGGGCATGACGCGCGCGCAGATAGGCTTTATCGCTCGGCGGGTGCGCATGAGCCTGAGCGAATTGCTTTGGACCCATGTGTTGACCGCTGGGACCATGGCGATGACGCTTTTTGTCTTCGGCGCCTTCATGTTGTTGCAGGGCAATTTAGAAACTTTGCTCAAGGGTTGGGGGGAGCAGATTCAGATCAATGCCTACGTAGAGAAAGGTGCCGGCAACGCGGCGACGCTGGAACTTTACAAACGACTGCAGAACATGCCCGAAGTGCAGAAAGTCAGGCTGATTTCCCACGAACAAGCCTGGAAAGACTTTCACGCCGCGCTGGGGGCTCAGGCCGGCATCTTGGAAGGGTTGCCGGCGGATGTGTTGCCGGCCTCATTTGAAATCAGTGTGCGGCCGGAATATCGCGACGCCGTAAAAGTTGCGCAGTTGGCGGGCCAGATCAAAAAAGAAAAGGGCATCGCCACCGTGGAGTATCCGCAGGAGTGGGTCGATCGCTTGCAGTTGATCGTTACCGCGGTGCAATGGACCAAGTGGATTTTGGGCGGCGTTTTGTTTGGCGCGGCGCTTTTTATTGTCGGCAGCACCGTCAAGCTGGCGCTGTTGGCGCGCAAAGACGAAGTCGAGATCATGCAGCTGGTCGGTGCCGCCGAAGAGATGATCCAGGCGCCGTTTGTTCTTGAAGGCATGATACAGGGCGTGATCGGCGCAATTTTGGGCCTCGGTCTGCTGTGGTTTCTGTTCTCCTTTTTGCGCGACGGCATGCCTAAGTCGATGGGCCTTTTAGGCTCCCTCGACGCGGTGCAGTTTCTCGACATCAACGGCATCGCGCTGATTCTCGCCATTGGCTGGACTTTGGGTTGGCTCGGCAGTTTGATCTCCGTGAGAAGGTTTCTGCACACATGGCACAGCAACTAAATCACCTGATTTCCGTCGCGCTGCTACTCGTGCTGTTGTCGCCGCAGCTGGGTCGCGCCGCGGCCGCGGAGCGAAACCTCGATGGCATCAAGAAAAAAATCGAGCGGGAGAAACAAGGGCTCTCGCAGGTACAGCGCCAGGAAGGCTCGGTGCTGCAGTCGTTGAATCAGATTGAGAGCAGCCTCGAAACCAAAAGACGCGACCTGATCGCCGCCAACGCCAATTTCACAGCGGTGACGCAAGAAGTTGAGCGTCTCGAGGGCGAGCGGGAAAAAATCAAGCGTTCGATGCAGCAGCGTGAAGGTTTGTTGCAGAAACGTGCTGTGGCGCTCTATCGCTGGTATCGCGGCGGCAGCCCGGTGGTGTTGTTAAACGGCGACACCACCCTGGGAGGCTATCTGCAGCGCCAGCGCTATTTGCAAACGACCTTGTCCTACGATCGCGATTTGGTTGACAAGCTCAGCGCCGAAGTGAGAGCCAGTGAAACGGTGCGCGCCAAGTTGGAGCAGCGCAAGGCCGAGCTCGATGAGCGGCGCCAGGCCCTGGCGAAGGCGCAGGAGGCGGTGCAAGAGGAAGCGGAAAAAAAGAAGGAGATCCTTGCTAGCCTCAAGCAAGAAAAGGAAAGCCGCGTGCGCGCGCTGCGCGAGCTGGAAGTGGCGGCGGCGCGGCTACAAAAAATGATGGATGATTTAACCCGCGAGGCAATCATCCGCCCGCCGGAAGTCCCGTCCGGCACCGGGCTCAGCGTGTTGCGCGGCCGGCTCGACTGGCCGGTGCGCGGAGAATTAAAGCGCGAGTTTGGCAAGGCCAAACACCGCGAGTTTGCCACCGACGTCTTTCGCAATGGCATCGACATCGACGCCCACATGGGTGACGAAATCCGCGCCGTCGAGCGGGGCAGAATCGTCTTTGCCGACCGAATGGCCGGCTACGGCAAGATGATCATCGTCGATCACGGCGAGCGCTACTACACCATCTACGCGCATCTCGCCGAGTTCAGCAAAAAAAATGGCGACAGCGTTCGCCGCGGCGAGCCCATAGGGTTAGTCGGGGACAGCGACTCGCTCACCGGCGCCGGGCTCTATTTCGAGATGCGCAAAGACGGCCGCTCCATCGACCCCATGCCGTGGTTCCGCCGATGATGCCACAGCTTTTTTCTATCCAGCCGTGCCAGATTTCTGGAAAAGGCAAGAAGTTCGTGCTAACTATCCAGTTCCCTCGCAGTTGTCCGCAAACCAAAGCGCCCGTAGCTCAACTGGATAGAGCACCAGACTACGAATCTGGGGGTTGGGTGTTCGAATCACCCCGGGCGCGCCATGTTTTTCAATAGCATAGGAGTTCGGTTTGTTAGTCGCTCTTGCCTGCAGCTTCGCCGTTTCCAGGTCCGTCGCAGAGCAGGGCGACCGGCCGGTCGCCGCTACATGGGGACGTTAACGCGAAGTCCTGTTGCCTTCGCTCCGGAAGGGTTTCACCT
This sequence comes from Deltaproteobacteria bacterium, assembly GCA_016874755.1. NCBI lineage: Bacteria > Pseudomonadati > Myxococcota > Myxococcia > Deltaproteobacteria bacterium. Next base: position 137,136 of record VGTH01000007.1, read on the forward strand.
CGATCGCTCTCCCATATCTGAACAGTCCGGACTAGTGCGCCGCTTTGATCGCGTTCCGCAGATGGCGCAAAGTCAGGGTCGTGAAGGCAAGCATGTTGGACTCCCGGTCTAGCAGGCCGGTCTGTTGTACGTCGACGCGGGTTACGGGGCCAGAGGCGCAGATCGTCGTTCGGCCGGGTGGCAGGCCGGAGCGGCCACTGGTGGGGCCGGCGAGGCCCGATTCGGCGATGCACCAGGTCGCGCCCAGACGCTGGCGCATGGCGTCGGCGATGGCGGTGATCATCTCCGGCGTGGTGCCGCGGTAGTTCTCAAACATCGACGCCGGCACGGCCGCCAGCGCCGTGCGCGAACCGAGCGTGTAGAGCACCCCACCGCCGGCGTAGTACTTGGACGCGCCAGCCACCCACAACAGCGCCGCGGACACCAGGCCGCCGGTGGTGGACTCCGCCACGCAGACCGTTTCACCGCGCTCGGTCAACAGGGCGGCGATCTCGTTCGCTAGCTCTTTTTGCTCGTCGGTAAGGAAGGACATGTGCGCCTCCGTGTTTTTGTAAACCTGTGCTGGAGCCAGGTTAACACCTCGTGATCCATATGTGTACAGCGACGTATCTGTTTGTGCACGCGGTGAACCGGTCTGGCGGAGTAGAAGTTGGTCCAGTCCATCAGCAGCTCCCCTGGATTTTGTGTTTAGTGCGTACAACGTGCGGCTAAAGTAGGCATTGAAGTAACACACCCACATATCTGCCAAAACGATCGCAATTCGAAATAGTTAGGAGGATTACACCGCGTCGCCGCGAGAATTCACCGGAGTTGATGCCGAGGCGGCTCTTGTCAACCTAGTTGTCTATCTTAACGACGGCTCATATTGCGTTTCCCAATGGAGCTGGACTAGACTCGGCCAAGTCTTTGGCCAAGCGCGCTGCAGTTAGCGCGGCTTCGGTGGTTGATTCTTAAGGAGACGGTTATGGCGAATTCAATTCCTTGCGGTATCGAGCTGCCCCAGGTATTTTTCGACGGACCGACGGACATGGAGCATGTCCGCAAGTTTGCCGTGCGCGCGGAGACGCTGGGCTTCGATAGTTTGTGGTTGCAGGAAAGAGTGATCGGCGACTTTACGATGTTGGAGCCGGTGACGCAGCTAAGCTACGTTGCGGCGCTCACGACCAAGATCAAACTCGGCACGTCAGTCATTCTGTTGCCGCTGCGCAATCCCGTGCAGTTGGCCAAAGCTTACTCGACCCTGGACGTGATGAGCGGCGGCCGGGCCATCATGGGCGTCGGCCTTGGCGGCGGTCATCTTGGCTCTCACGAAGACGTTTTCGGTTACACGCGCGAGGGGCGAGTGACGCGCTTTGCCGAAGCGGTGCAGATCATGAAATTGCTTTGGACTGAGCCGAAAGCGAGTTTTCATGGGCGTTATTGGAACTTCGACGATATCTCGATGGAGCCCAAGCCGATCCAGAAACCGCATCTGCCGCTTTGGTTCGGCGGGCACCATGAAAACGCGCTCAAGCGCGCCGTGAAATACGGCAATGGCTGGATGGGCGCGGGCTCGTCATCGTCGAACGCATTTTTCCGTGAGTCGGCGCAGATTCGGCAATTTATCGATGAAGCCAAGCGCGATCCGAGAACATTTACTTACGGCAAGCGCGTCTACATGACCGTCGATGCCGACAAGGCGCGCGGCGAAAAGCGCATCCGCGAGTGGTTTGCGCGGCGTTACAAAAATGCCGATCTGGGTTCGCGCGTGTCGATCTGGGGCAGCGCGGCCGAAGTCACGGAGAAAATCCAAGAGCTGGTCAAAACAGGCGCGCAGTTTATTGTCTTTAATCCGATGTTCGACGAAGCCGAGCATCTGGAAATCTGCGCCAAAGAAATCATGCCGCACCTCTGAAGAAATTATGAAACGCGGAAAGCGGAAAACGGAAATAGGACTACCTTCGAACTTTGCGTCTTTGCGCCTTTGCGAGAGATATATCCGAATCCCATGTTGAAAGTTCGTATCGGCATTAGCCTTGGCGATGGCGCGCTCGATTTTGGCTCGCCTGATAGCGTGCTGCGCTTCATCGACGACTGCGAGCGCTGGGATATCGATTCCGTGTGGGTCAGCGATCGCATCGCGGCGCCGCGGCCGACCCTCGACCCGATCGTCTTCATGTCCTACATGGCGTCGCGGCTGGGCAATATGAAGCTTGGCACCAGCGCGCTGGTGCTGCCGACGCGACATCCAGTGCTGCTCGCCAAGCAGCTCGCCACGTTAGATTTTCTTTGCAAGGGACGGCTTCTCCTCGTCGTCGGCATCGGCGGCGACGACTCACGGGACTTCGCCGCCACGGGCGTGCGCAAGGAGGAGCGCGGCAAGCGCGGCGACGAAGCGATTGTCTTGATGAAAAAACTTTGGACCGAGGAGAACGTCACTTTCGAAGGACAGTTCTATTCGGTGAAAGACCTAACTTTGCTGCCGCGTCCCTACCAAAAAGACGGGCCGCCGATCTGGGTCGGTGGCCGCAGCCCTGCGGCCTTTCGCCGCACGGGGCGCTTGTCTGATGGCTGGCTGGTTTCGTCCGTAACGCCCGCGGAAGTCGCCGTCGGCATTCAAGCGATTCGCAAGCACGCCGCGGAAGCCGACCGCGAAATCCCCGACGATCACTATGGTGTATTGATGCCCTTCGTGTGCGCACCGACGGTTGGCGAAGCTCTGGCGATTGCTGGCCCCTCGATTCGGCGCCGCCAAGACATTCCTCCGGAAGAATATTCCGCGCTGGGTAGTGCGGCGGCAATGCGCGACAAAATCCAAGCCTATGTCGACGCGGGGGCAACAAAGTTTGTCATGCGTCCCGCCGGTCAGAAAGAGTCCGTTGCCCGGCAGGTCGAGACGCTCGCCAAGGAAGTAATTCCGGTGTTGCAGACGCCGTTTGACGACCAGGAGCGGCGCAAGCGGTTGGGCTAATCGCCAAAAGATGTCCGCTCGGAGTCGAAGTGCAACATGCAGATATTGTCGCGCCGAATTCCCAAACAGGAAGGATCCCCAATGGTGTCCAAGAACGTGCTTCGCCTTTTGGCAGTAGTCGGTCTGCTTTTGCTCTTGGTGCTGGCAAAACCTTTTGTCATCGTGCGCGCCGGCACGGTCGGGGTGATCTACAGCTTCGGTTAGATTGTCGGCCAAGTGGAAGAAGGCTTTCACTTGATTTGGCCATGGTGGTTCGTCACGCACACCGATATCAAGGTGCAACGCGCCGTCTTATCGAAGTTGCAGTCGTTCAGCTCCGAGACGCAAAATGTCTTCGTCAAAGCTAGCTTGAACTACCAGGTCTCACCCAAAGCGGTACAAACGTTGTTTCGCACCGTCGGCCCAGACTACTTTCACGTGTTAATCGAACCACGGGTGGCGCAGAATTTCAAAGATGAGACGGTCAAGTTTAAGAGCGTCGACATTGCGCCCAACCGCGAAGTGATCAGGCAGGCGGTGCGCTTGCGCTTGGAAAAAGAGCTGTCGCCCTATTCGATTCACATCGTCGATCTACTGCTCGACGACGTGGATTTCAGTCCGGCGTTCAAGCAGTCCATCGAAAACAAACAGATCGCGACGCAGAAAGCTCTGGAGCAAGAACAGTTAATGTCTGCGGCGAAGTTTGCCGCGCAGCAGCGGGTCGAAACCGAGAAAGGCGAAGGCGAGGCGAAGCTTGCCCGCGCCGAGAAGGAGGCGTTGGCCAACCAAAAGCTATCCGCGTCGCTGACGCCTCTATTAGTGCAGCACGAGATGGTCAGCCGGCTTTCTGAAAAAATCCAACTTATGGTCATTCCGCAGGGCTCGAATATGCTCATGCAATTGCCGCAGGCGATCGGGCCAAAGTGATTGAATCGAGGAGGACGGTTTGAAAATCGACGGCGCATGCCATTGCGGCAATGTCACTTATACGGCGGAAATCGATCCGGAGGAAGTTGGCATCTGCCACTGCACCGACTGTCAAACTCTTTCAGGCACAGCGTTTCGCGTGAGTGTGGCGGCGACCAGAGAAAATTTCGACCTGAAGGGCACGATCAAAGTCTATGTGAAGACCGCGGAGAGCGGCGCGAAGCGCGCGCAAGGTTTCTGCCCGGAGTGCGGCACGCCGATCTATGCAACCGCTGCCGAGAATCCGCAGGTTTATAACATCCGCCTCGGCACGGCGCATCAGCGCGATGTGCTGCGGCCCAAAGCTCAGGGCTGGTATCGCTCCGCGCGCTCGTGGGTGAACGATCTGCCATCGATTCCACGCTTTGAAAAACAGCGAAACGGTTGAGCTTCAATGTTCGAAGACGGCGACGCTTATAACCGCCAGATGGCGCCGCTGTTTATCGATTTTATCGACCACGTTCTCTCGCCCTTTGGGATGAATAAGCACCGGGGGAAGGTTTAATGATGCAAATTGTGACCACTGTCACTTTGATTTTATTGCTTTCCCTTAGAGTGGCCTCCGCTCAGACGACCCAACTTACGGTTGGTTACAGCTCGACCGCATCCGCGGAGCTTCCAGCCTGGCTCGCTAAAGAAACCGGGATCTTTGCGAGGAACGGCCTTGACGTTCAGCTTGTCTACTTCAGAGGCGGCACCATTGCGACAATGGCATTGCTATCGCGTCAGACACCCATCAGCCAGGGCTCGGGTCAAGTGAGCGTCAACGCCGCTCTCCGCGGCGCGGATACGGTGATGATTGCCGGTGGGCTGGTCGATACCGAATGGTGGCTTTTGACTCGGCCCGATATAAAAACGGCGGAGCAGCTCAAAGGGGGCACCCTCGCGATCAGTCCTTTCGGTGGGTTAGCCGAGTCGATGACTCGCATTGCACTCAAAAGGCTCGGCCTCAATCCAGTAAAAGATGTCGCCCTCGTACAGGTAAACGGTTTGCAGGAACGCCTGTTCGCCATGGAGACGGGCAGAGTTCAAGGCGCCATGCTTCCCACCCCCTTTCGATACATTGGGCACAAACGCGGCTTTCATAACTTACTCAGCGTGTCTTTGGCGTATCAAAGCACCGGCGTCGGCACGACGCGCACTTTCATTCGCGAGCGACCTGACGTCGTGCGCCGATATGTTAAATCGCAGATCGAAGCGATGCATCGGATCAAGACCGATCGGGAAACCGCGCTGAAAGTCCTGGTAAAATATCTTGGTCCGCAGGAGAGTGATATTTTGGCCAAGAGCTACGACGAGCTCAGCTCCGACGAGAAGTTCCCGCCCAAACAATATCCGACGTTGGAGGGGATCAGAAATATTTTAGAACCGCTGGCGCAAACCGATCCCAAGGCAAAAGCCGCCAAGCCGGAGGATTTTGTCGACGTGAGTTTTGTTAAAGAATTGGACGACAGCGGGTTTATCGCGGACTTGTATAAGAACAGAAAGCGTTAGCGGCTTCGATCGCAGGGCCAAATGCTAGCGAGTGGGATGGTGAGGCCGGGAAATAGCCCAGGTCGATATTCGCTAGCGTCTTTCAGTGAGGTAGCGAGCGTATAACGAGTTTCGTTTAACTCATAAGCTTCCAAGCCGCGCAGATCTGGATTAAAGAGCCAGTAATGCGGCACGCCGCGAGGTGCCCTATAGTGAAGTCGCCGACTTGTCGCTGTTGCGTGAGGCGCTGCGGGAGCTGGGGAGTCGATGATTTTGGATTTTAGATTTTCGATTTTGGGTTGAACTCCCGGCGGTGGTTACGCGGATTATGGATTAGGTAGAGGAGGGTGGATTAGATGGACTTGGGACTGAAAGGCAAAGTAGCGATCGTCACCGGTTCGAGCGACGGGATTGGGCTTGTGACGGCGCAAACACTCTTGCGCGAGGGGGCCAAGGTCGTCATTTGCGCGCGGCGCGACGCTAAGCTGATCGAAGCGCGCGATTGGCTTGTCAAAGAAACGGGCGGCGAGGTATTGGCAGTGCAATGCGATGTGCGCCGACTTGAAGACGTCCAGCGGCTGGTTAAAGAGACTTTGCAAAGACTCGGCGCAATTCATATTCTCATCAACAACGCCGGCAGCGTGCCGGCGATCAAGTTTGCCGATGTCAGCGATCAACAATGGTACGAAAACCTAGAGCGCAAGCTGATGGGCTACCTGCGCATGGCACGTGAAGTCGTGCCACATATGCAGACCAATCGCTGGGGCCGCATTGTCAATGTTGCCGGAACGGCGGGACTGGAGCCGAGCAACACGGCGATGGCGGTGGGCTTGAACAATGCTGCCGTGATCAACTGGACCAAATCGATGTCGCTCGAATATGCGGCCGATGGCATCCTTGTTAACACGGTGGCGCCGGGCTCCATCGACACGCCGCGGCAAACGGGAAACCGCCAGCGCGAAGCGGAAGTGACCGGGAAGAGCGTCGAGGAGATTCGCCAGGCGCGGGCAAAAGAGATTCCGCTGCACCGTCTAGGTGTTCCCCAGGAAGTTGCCAACGTGATCGTGTTTATGGCGTCGGAATGTTCGAGCTACATGAGCGGGACTTGCGTCACGGTGGACGGCGGCGTGGTGCGTGGGATTTGAATTCGGAAGCATGGCCGCAAAATACGCAAAAGGCGCAAAATAGAAGACGCAAAAAGGGTAAGGGCGACAGGCTGGTCGCCCTTCGATATGATCGCAATGAAAGGAATACAAGGATGAGCGAACTGGATGATGTGAAAAGGGAAGTGGCCGCCGCCAATCGGGTGCTGGCGAACTTAGGATTAGCGACCGGTTTCACCGCGGCGTTGGGGCACGCGAGCATGCGGCTGCCGTCGGAGCCGAATAAATTTTTCGTTAAAGGCCGTGAGTACGAGTACGACGCGCTATCGGTGATGGAGTCCGATGACATGGTGATGTGCGACACGGAAGGCTTCAAAGTCGGCGGGCGGCCGGAATTGACGCAGTGCTCGGAGGTGAAGATCCATGCTTGTGTCTATAAGCTGCGTCCCGACGTTCAGTCGGTGGTCCACGTGCATCCGCGGTATGCGATTCTCATGAGCACTCTCACCGGCACGATCAAGCCGCTTTGCCAAGAAGGAGCCCAACTCGTGCGCAATCCGCTGCCGCTCTATCCGCACATGATGACGATCCAGAGCGACGCCGAAGGCATGGCCGTAGCCACGTTACTGGGCAAAAGCCCGGCGATGTTGCTGAAAGGGCACGGCGCCGTCACCACGGGCAAAACACTTTCGGAATCGGTGATGAACATGGCGCACTTGGAAGAGCAGGCGCGCATGAACTACTTGGCCTACTGCGCGCAGGGCAAAGACTATAACTTTTTGCCCGACCACATGCTTGACGAGATGATCAACCGCACGCCGCTCTACGAACAGCCGCATTTTAAAGACGTGCTCAAAGGCCGCGCGCCGCAGCGCGATGGCACCTGGAACTACCAGAAGAAAGCGGCGACGCCGAAAGGATAAAAAGGATAGACAAGGAGGGCATTATGGCTAAAAACGGCTTTCGCGCATTCGACAGCGACATGCACGTGTTTGAACCCGCCGACCTTTACCAGAAATACATGAATCCCAAGTGGGGCGAGCGTGTCCCCATCGGCAAGCCGCGCAGCAAGCATGGCATGACGCGCTATTTCATTAACAACGGCCAGCCGATCCGGCCGCCGAGCGACGTCGTCGAATTTCACGAGCAAAGAATGGCCGACCGCTTCAACGCTTCCTTGGCGCGCGACTATGACAACGTCTCGCAGCTCGCGGCGATGGACAAAGAAGGGCTCGACATTGCCGTGTTGTTTCGCACCTCGCCGCTGCATACCAATGAGAACTTCGAGCCGGAGTATGCCAACGATCTGTGCAAAGCCTGGAACGATTGGATGGCGGATTTCTGCAAGGCCGATGCGAGACGGTTGAAAGCTTCAGCGCTGATCACTTTGCACGACGTCGATCTGGCGGTGCGAGAATCGAAGCGCGCGGTAAAAAACGGCGCGGTGGGTTTGTCGCTCTGCCCCGAACCGATCAACGGCCGGCAGATTCACGACCGCTATTTCGATCCGTTGTGGCAAGAGGCGCAGGAGATGAATATTCCAATCTGCTTTCATCCGCCGGCGCGGCCGCAGCAGCCCCAGGTGTCGCAGGACCGCTTCGCCGGTCATCCGAACCAAGCTTTGCTGGTGAATCCGCTGCGCAATCCCATCGAACAGATTCTTGCGGTGAGCGCTTTTACCGCCGGCGGTGTATTGGAACGGTTTCCCAAATTGAAAGTCGCTTTCCTCGAAGGCAATTGCGCCTGGCTGCCATGGCTGCTTTACCGCATCGACGAGTATTGGGAGATGCAAGGTAAAATGGCCGATATCCCGCTGCGCCAGAAGCCGAGCGAATATTTCAAACAGCAGTGTTTCATCTCGGTGGACGTTGACGAGGCTTTGGTGAAAAACGTCATCGACTACATGGGCGACGATAATATTGTCATCTCCACGGACTACCCGCATATCGATTGCCGCTGGCCGCATGCATTGGAGGAGTTTTTATCGATACCAATTTCGGAGCAGTCGAAGCGGAAGATTCTGTGGGATAACTGCGCGCGGCTGTATGGCGCTGACTAGAGATCTCGGATGATTCTCCCGCAAAGCATGTCCCGAGCAACCTCGAAGGGGCGCAAAGGCGCAAAGGTCCGACCTCAATGATTCGGGAGGCACCATGATCCGGATGGTTTATTGTGCGGTGCTTGCAATAAGTTTTTTGCTTCTCTCATACGCAACCGGCTTGGCGCAAACCCGCTTGCGCGCGTCCTATGGCTCCATCGCCGTGTCGCAGGTAGTTTTGCCGCTCGGTGTGCGCGCCGGCATCTTTCAGAAAAACGGGCTCAACCTCGAGCCCATCTACATCGGCGGGCGCTCGGTTTCCGCTCTGATCAGCGGCGACGTGCAGTTTGGCTTCATGGGCGGACCGCCGGCGATTTTGGCCAAGGTCAGTGGCGCCGATGTGGTGATGCTGGCCGGGTTGAATGGATTGGATCAAATTCTCGTGGCCATTCCTGCGATCAAGCGTGGCAGCGATTTGGTCGGGAAAAAAGTCGGCATCAGCCGCTTCGGCACGACCGCCGATTACGGTGCGCGCATTGGGCTTAAAAAACTGAAATTGAATCCGCAAAAGGACGTGACCCTCATCCAAATCGGCGACACGCCGGCGCGCATCGGTGGGATGTTATCGGGAGCGATTGAGGCGGCGACCTTGAGTAGCAGCGAAAAGGAGTTGGCGATTAAAAACGGCTTTCACGTGCTTGCCGATCCGAGCGACGTTGAGTTCCCCGGCAACGCCGTGGTGACGACGCGAGCGTTTATGAAAACCAACAGGGAAGACGTGAAGCGCTTTGTCCGCGCCACCGTTGAAGTGATTCATTTCTCCAAAACCCAGCCTGAGCGGACGAAGAAACTGCTCTACGAAATCTATCGTCAAAGCGACGCGGCCGTGGTCACCAAGCGCTACGATGCGATGGTCGAGATGTTTCCCGACTATCCATATTTGACGAGGGGCGCGGTGCTATCGTTTCTCGAAATTCTGAAAGACGAAGGCAAGCTGAAAGATCCGCTCAACCCTGAGCCTTATCTAGATACGAGTCTCCTCGCGGAAGTGGAGCGGGAGCGCAAGAAATGAGCGGGAAATCTGTCACCGCGAAGTACACGAAATTCGGAGGAAGATATTTCTTCTCTTACGTTCGTGCTCTTCGTGGCCTTCGTGGTGCAATAGGCTTTTTCATCTTGACGTCGGTCTTCTCCACCTTGTCTATGTCTGGGCGTGCTTTAGGACAAACCAAAATCCGCGCCGCGTTCGGCACGCCGAGCTTGAGCCAAGTGGTTTTTCCGCTGGGCGTGCAATCGGGAATGTTTAGCCGCCACGGCTTGTCGGTCGAGCCAATCTATGTTGCTGGCCGGTCGATCAATCTGTTGATCAGTGGCGACGTGCAGTTTGGGTTTAGCGGGGGACCGCAAACGGTGCTAGCGCGATTATCCGGTGCAGATCTCATGACCATTGCTGGGCTCAATCGTCCAGGGCAGATGGTGGCGGCGCATCCATCGATCAAGTCGCCGCAAGATCTTATCGGCAAGAAAGTTGGGATCGGTATCTTTGGCACCACCGCGGATTACGGCATGCGTCTCGCGCTGCGCAAGTTTAACCTGCGCGCCAACCGCGACGTGACTTTTGTCTCCGTGGGTGACGTGCCCGGCCGCATCGCCGCGGTGACATCGGGAACGGTCCAAGCCGTGATTTTAAGCAGCTATGACAAACATTTCTTAGAGCAGCATAATCTGCGCATGCTTACGGACACGGACGATATCGACTTCATGGCCTCGGGCATCATGGTCACGGAAAGCTATGCGCGTGCTAACCGCGAGACTGTAATGAGGCTTTTGCGCGGCGTCGTCGATACCATCAGGTTGATCAAGACCGAACCGAAAAGAACGACTGAACTATTGGGTAAGATTTATCGCGAAACCGATCAAGCATTTTTAGCGCGGCGCTACCAGACTTTGCTGGGCATTTATCCTGACTATCCTATTGTTTCACCTGGCGCGATCCAGTCGATCATCGATTTGCTCAAGGAAGACGGCCGGATCAAAGACTCGCCGCCCGCGCAGAGTTATCTAGACATGAATTATCTGCGTGCGGTGGAGAAGGAGAGGGTGGGAAAGTAGGGGGGTGCCTGGTCTAGCGTCTGTCGTCTAGGGTTTGGCGTTTGAATTCAGGCATGGGGTAGGCATGGGGTCAGGTCTTGATATTTGTTCAAGTGGCCGGTTGCCGCAATCTTTTCATGATCCGGCTTAGCGTGGAGTAGTGAATCTTTAAGTGCGGTGCAACCTCCACTTGACTGTAACCGTGATCTTGCACCGCCTTCTCGATCAGCCGAGCTCGCGGGCTTTGACTGTGGCTCTCCGCCCCAAATAGCTGCTTCAAACTCGGCCGGCCGATCAATCTCTGACCGCGCGGTATCTCGGTGATTGTCTCATACCCTCTGACGTATCCTTTAAGCCCCTCGGCAAAGCCTTCTTCGCCCAACAAACTGTGCGCCGCCAATTTTTCCCAGATCGATGGCCGGCCGATCCCTTCCCTGACAAACTGCCGGTACTTGCGCTGCGCGTCTCGCCGCCGCTTGCCAAACTGCCCCAGTATTTCGTCCACCGTCAGCCATTTCTCTGGCACGGCTTCCCCAACGGTGGCTCGATAGCTGCTCCACGCCCACCCACCGGCTTGCTTGACCATCTCTGCCGCCACCGCGTTGAGCACCACGTAGCGGCAGACTTCGAGAAATTGGCTGTCTTTCTCCACCAATATCCCTTTAAACCGCCCTTGAAACAAATGCCCCACCCGCCGGTGGCGCCGATTGAAGGCTTGGGTGTACACGCCGTTTAACTGGCGCATCCCTCGCGACAGATTGGCGTCGGGAGTCTCAATGACCAAATGGTAGTGGTTGCCCATCAAACAGTAGGCGTGGCACAGCCAGTGAAAACGCTCGATGACTTGGCCCAGAATTGCCAAAAACAGATTTCGGTCGCTGTCGTCTTTGAAGATGGCTTTGCGTTCATTTCCCCTAGAGGTGACGTGATAGAACGCCCCGTCGTATTCGATCCGTAGTGGCCGGGCCATGCTCCAGGACTAACCCAATCTGATCCGATCGTCAATGATCAAGACCTGACCCTAATGCTTCCGCGAAAATCAACCCGCTAAACTTCCCTCAGGTGTGTGTATCCAATCGCTTGAGAATGTTTTGTAGCCTTTCTGTTACAGCCGCTCTACCCGCATCATTTGCCTTCCAAAAATCTTTCAAAAGCTTTAGTAGTACAAGCTCGATCTCTGCATGGATTAGTTGGACCTCCGATCTCAAGTATTGCTCCTTCTCTGACAGTTCAGCGACCAGATCTACCAGTCCCTTCGTTTGATCAATATATTTCGTTGCCGGAGGTCGATACCCGTCGCTAGAGTGTTCGGCAGGGTCTTGTGCCGCTTTATCTCGTAACTGGCGCAAATATTCATGACCGGAGATATATCTGGCATGGTAACCGTTCGTCTGGACACGAGTTGATCGTTTGCATCCGCACTGACAATACCCGTAGCCAAAAGGGTAATAATTGGTTTTCTGACCGATACTAGGCATGCTATGTCTTACTTCGAGTTGATAGAATGTTGCTAGTTTTTCATTTTACGTCTAACGTCCCGCATCACCTGCCGGCGGAAGAGGGCGACGCCCCACTGTAGCCGGGCTGGTGCATGCGGATGTTAGGCCGACTTGCTGGCTACGACGCTACGAAAAGCTCCACGGTGTCCGGATGCACTCCGTCGTACTTCATTGCCTCGGCTGCATCAGCACCCTGAAGGGCTTTTGTGAGGGCTTCGACACTTGGAACGTTCTCTATGAGGACACCCACTCGGCGTCCCCCGCCAGGACTGACAAACGTTTTTACGGTCATCCCGTGCTTGCGGAACCACTCGGCTCGCTTAGGTGAACCCAGCCAGTGAGCGACGTCATCCACCTCATGTACTGCCATTACCGTAGTCATTGCGACAACCCTCCTGTAGTGATCGTGAATCATTCATGCTCGTATTCTCACGCAGAACCGTCGTCCTACGCTGGCCAACACGCTGTGTTCTGTTACGAACGCCCCGAAATCAAGAAACCGGACGGCACAGCGAGCCCACCATTCGGCCCAACTATTAAGTGAGCCGCTAGAGCCTCCGAGATATGCCGGTCGGCATATCTCGGCTGCGGCTCCAACGGTGGAAGTCCAATTCCATTGCAATATCAGATAATTAAAGTCGATTTGGCAACGTAAAACTTTCCGGCAAAAGCCGACCGGGAGCGGCGGGTTATCTCGCCTGGGTTGAAATGCCTAGGGGCCGAAACCGGTAGTCGCCAGCTCGGTATATCCTGTCAAATTTTCAGACCAGCCAGACGCCAAATCGCCTACTTACGCATCAATGCCATAAAATTTCACGCAATTATCCCACAAGATTTTTCTCCGGCTATCCGCCGGCATCTCTTGGTGGAAGAACTCCTGTGTCGCTTTGGGAAAGTCCGAGTCGCTGTGCGGGTAGTCGCTGGAGAATACTAGGTTGTCGTCGCCGATCTGCTGGCAGACAAAGCCGACGTCGGCTTCGTCGCCTTCGCAGCCGATCACGCATTGGCGTTTGAAATATTCACTCGGCTTCATGGTCAAAAGCGGCGCGTCGTTTTTGCCGAGCTGGCCCCAGTGGCGGTCCATGCGCTGCAGCCAGGCCGGCGCCCAGCCGCAGTTGCATTCAAGAAAGCCGACTTTCAATTGCGGGAAACGTTCCAATACGCCGCCAACGATCATGTCGACCATGGTGACCATCTGGCCGGTGACGTGGGTGCAGATGTGACGCAGGAGGCGGTTGCCCATGCCGAAGCGTTCCAAATGCGGGTAGTGGCCGGAGTTCGTGCACTCGTGAAAGCCGACGGTCATGCCCATTTCTTCGAGCTCGGCCCAGAGTGGTTCCCAATACACGCTGAACCAAGTTTGGCCGGGCAGGGGAGTGGCGCGCAGGAATGCGCTGACAAAGCCGAGCTTTTCACGGGCGCGCTTCGCTTCGCGCACGGCGAGCGAGACATCGTGCGGCGGCAACAACGCCGCGCCGTAGAGCCGCTTGGGATTTTCCTGGCAGAAATCATAAAGCCAGTCGTTGTAAGCACGGCAGATCGCCTCGGCGAGCAGCGGGTCCATGTCGGGCATGGTCATGATGTGCAGGCAGGCCGTCGGAAACAGCACGGCGACGTCGATGCCTTCGATGTCCATCGCTTCGAGCTGCGACTTGGCATTGAAGTTTTGCTTGCGCGCGAAGTCGATCACATCGCCGCGGGTGTTGTTGCGCTTGCCGCTGATCATGCGGACATCGTGCACGAGCGTCGGGCTGTTCTGGCGCGGCTCTTTGCCGTCGACGATCAACAAATTCAAATCGCCCCGCGTCGGCACGCGCACGGGGCGCGGCGCGCGCTCTTTGAAGCGCGGGTCCATGTACTTTTCCCAAAGATCGAGCGGCTCCATGATGTGCATGTCGGAGTCGATGATCTTGAAACCGTTTTTCATAACGCCTCCCCTTCGATACAACCCTGACGGGTTTACTCAGGACTAACGGCCCTTCCGCGACGACACTCCTTCGATACAGCCCTACGGGCTTGCTCGGGGAATCGGATTGGGGAAAAGCGCCGCTGTTGGAATTCGCTTTGTCCCGATTCTGATTTTCCAACTACTACTTGCAGCGTAGGGGTGTCAATGGGATTTTTCGCGTGAAACCGGGCGGAGTCGGGTCATTGACGGGCGGCAACGATGTCAACGTGCAGGACGACTTCGTCGCGGTTTTGCACCGCGCCCAAAAACGCGCTGAATGGTTTATAGCCGAAACTGCTTTGCAAGAAGCGCGCGGAGCCTTTGGCATGCAGCAGATTGTTTTGCAGTTCCGCCTGCACAGACAGTGTGATGGGTCGGGTCACGCCGCGCAGCTCTAAATCGCCGACGACAGTGTATTGACCGTCTCTTTCTGTTATGCGCGTCGAGCGAAAACGAATTTTTGGGTGGCGCCGGACATCGAGCTGAGCTTCCGACTCCATGGTCTGTTGAATCTCGCGCCGGTTATCTTCGCTCAGATCGAGGGGCAGTTTATGCTTTTGTCGCAACATCGGCTCATCGATCACAAGCGCGGTGGCGTCCACTTCTACGGTTATCTGCGCCGCCGTCGGTGCCGCGGGATCGAGCTGAATTTGGCCGCTGTACTTGGCGGCCCGGAGCACGTGATCGTGGGCAAAGACGGAACCAACGCCGGCTTTGAAAAGCTGCACGGCGATTTCACTGCGCGCAGGATCGATGACGTACTGTGCCGCCTGGCTGCTGGCGGACAATAGGATTGTCGCCAGCAGCCCGCGAAGCACACGCCAGAGCAGTTTTCTTATGGTCAGCGCTTTCGTCCCTTTGCCAAGGATTTTTCCCGAACCTCTCAGCGCACCGGCTGTGAGCGATCCACTGCCGCGCCGCGCAGGATGACCGAGGCGATGCGCCGTGTGTTGGTGATGTTGTCGAGCGGGTTGGCGTCGAGCACGATGAAGTCGGCGCTCTTGCCGGGTTGCAGCGTGCCCATGTCGGCGAGGCGCAGGAACTCGGCGGAGTTGCGCGTCGCGGCGACGATCACCTGCATGGGCGTCATGCCGGCGGCGACCATGTCTGCCATCTCTTCGTGCGGCCCCCAGGGGCGGTTGCCGTCGGTGCCGAGGGTGATGCGCACGCCGGCGGCATTCAGCTTCGCCAGATTGCGCGCTTGAATGCCAAAGAAGGCCTGAGTCTTGGGTTGGTCCGTATTGGCCTTTTCGAGCTTGGCGAACTCCTCGGGGGACAGGCCCGGTTTTAGCCAGCTTAGATCGGTTTTGACGCCGCGATCCGGCAGGTTCGGTGTCAGGATCAGATTCGGCCGCTGCCGGAACATGGCGAGGGTCTCATCATCGATGTCTTTGTCGCGCACGCCGTGGGCGAAGGCGTCGAGCCCAGCTTTCATGAGCCCTTTGGCATCTTCCATGTCGAAAATATGTGCTGACACGCGCAACCCTCGCTTGTGTGCCTCGTCGATGATCGCGCCGTAAATTTCTGGGGTAACCTTGGGATACTTATTGCCCCGGGTGTCAACCCAGATTTTGACCATGTCGACCTTCTGCCCGGCAAGCTCTACGACCGCCTTGCGGCCTTCGGCTGCGCTGGAAATCCAGTGCGGTATGGGCGGGCACCCCGGCTCATGCATGGTGATGCCGCGCCCCGCGCTGAGAAAACGGGCGGCGCCCGGAATGGTCTGACTGCGCATGTCGAGGATATCGTAATTATCCGAGCCGAGGCTCATTACAGCGCTCACTGTCCCACTCTGGGAGGGTTGAAGCCCTCGCCTTTAGGCGACGGCTTTAGCACGTTTTGGCGGAGCTGTGGTAATGTCTGCGGATGAAAGAATATCGACGCGGAGCGCACACCGTATTCGAAATC